>JAFGFY010000161.1 GCA_016930795.1 Deltaproteobacteria bacterium | reverse complement strand
GCGGGTTCATCCGCCCCGGCGTCAAGGGCGACATCCGCCGAAGCGGATGACAAGAGCATTCCTCCCCGCATCAATGCGGGGTTTCCTACGAAGGCGGATGAAGAAGAGATGATGAAAAAGAAGACGATAAAAGTCGATTTTTCCCTTGTGGATACGGAAGGCAGACGCCGGAAGATTGATCGAAGGCAATTCACCTACCTCACACACATTCCGGAAAGACGATGCGGGAAAGAACGCAGAAACGCTGATTATTCTGGATCTAGTGAGGCACAAAGAAGGTTTGCCGATGTCATGGCAAACCCGGATTATCAAGAGACTAAAACAAAGAGAGAATAGGCCTATTTGTTTTCTAAAAAAATACCCTTCCTTTGGCGCTGTCCCTATTTCCTTTCCATTTTTTTCCGAAAAATATCCCCTAGTGTTCCGAAAGCCCCGGATGACTTCCCACCTGGGGAAAGGTGTTTCCTGAAATCATCGCATTCATCTTTATCAGGTTCTTCTGAGGATACTGTCAGCGA
Source organism: Deltaproteobacteria bacterium (assembly GCA_016930795.1). Classification (GTDB taxonomy): domain Bacteria; phylum Desulfobacterota; class DSM-4660; order Desulfatiglandales; family HGW-15; genus JAFGFY01. The sequence continues at coordinate 27,938 of JAFGFY010000161.1, read as the reverse complement.
CAGACGATTCTCCTGTTGGTCTACTTTGAGAATTCTGACTTCAAGAAACTGATTTTCTTCCAAGATTTCTCGGGGATGATTTATCCTCTTGTTTTTTATAAGTTCTGAAATATGAATGAGTCCATCGATCCCGGGTTCAAGGGTCACAAAAGCCCCAAAAGGAACAAGCCTGGAGACTCTCCCCTTATGCATAGAGCCCTCCGGGTATTTTTCCGCAGCGTTCTTCCATGGATCGGGCAAAATATCTCTCAGGCTGAATGAAAATCTGTCATTTTCCCAATCCACTTTCTTGACCACCACGTCCACTTTTTGCCCCACAAAAATAGATTCACTAATATCTTCTACCCTTCCCCAGGAAATCTCTGATATGGGGATCAGTCCTTCGAGTCCACCGATATCAATGAACGCACCGAACTTCCTAATGGATGTGATTTTCCCGCTAACGGTCATCCCTTCTCTCAAAGATTCTCTCAGGGCATTCTTTTGTTCTTCTCGTTCTTCTTCCAGTATAATTCTATTGGAGAGAATGATTTTTCGCCCATCTGCCCCGTATTCGATGATCCGAAAGACCATGTGTTGACCTATATAAGAGGCGGAGTCCTCTACTCGTTTCAGGTCCATCTGTGAAAAAGGACAAAACGCCCGAACACTTCCTCCAACCTTGATTTCAAATCCTCCCTTTATTTCCTTTTCCACGAAACCTTCAACCGGGATTCTATTATGATAGGCCTCTTCCAGGAGTCCTGAGCCCATTGATCCCCCGGAGATCCGGGTAGTGAACAGCATCTCATTATCCCTGGAAGATAAAAAATAGGCATCGATTCTGTCGCCCTCTTGAATGGCTATCCGCCCTTCTTGATCCACAAATTCATCCAGGGCAATACAACCCTCAGATTTAGAGCCTAAGTCAATAAAGACCCAATCACTTAGAATCTTGATGACCTCAGCTTCAACCTTGTCACCGGGATTCAGACGAATGGGTGCAACAATAGTCTGCTCTAGCAAATCCGCGAAGCTCTCTTCGGGTTGAGCTTCCACATCAATATTTTTATCTTCCTCTTCCATATTTCTCCGTCAAATATCTGAATACGATTCAAGGGGCTCATTATGTCTGCTTTCGTCCTATTTCCCCTTCAGCCTGCCGAGTTCCGCTTTTCTCAGGGCAATTCTCGCCGTCGCCAACCTTGCATAGTAATCCTTAATCCTTCTTGATTGTCCCCGCGTCACTGCTTTGAGTAAATCCCCTTCCAATTCGGCCACCTCCAGGAGTTTATAATAATCCAGGGATTCTTTGAAGTGGGCTAGCACGATCAGGCCCGTAAGCAAAGGATGGTTATTGGTCACGTTGGCATCCTTAAACTGTATGCCGTGCTCCAGTTCAACTTCCAGACCCGTACAGAATTCTTTTGGATCAATATCCATCCCCTTGGTATTGACCTGTGTCAGAATAACTTTGGCTTCTTTCAAAGAAACCTTGGCCTCTTTTTTTTTGGTCCAGTCACTGATTTTGAGTTCCTTGCATATTCTTGTCACTTCGTCTTTTGTAACATATTGGGGAATTTTCATCATCAACTCCTTTTTGATCTTTGGCTTGTCTAAAAGTCACTTCTTCCCATCTCTCAGCAGACCTTCAAGACCTGCAAATGGTCTATGAGTCATAGTGTCTCCTTCATCATCTCCGATCTGCGTGCCTCTACCTGCATTGTGGTCCAGGAATCGGCTGTGCTCATTGTCGTGGCAATAGATGCAAAGGTTTTCCCAATTACTTCCATCAGAAGGATTGTTGTCATGGTTGTGATCCTTGTGGTGGACTGTGAGAAGGTGTAGGTTCTTGTGGGTGAACGCTCGACCGCAACGCGCACAAATCCAGGGATGAATTCTCAATGATTGCTCCCTGTATCCTTTCAAACGATCCTGTTCTGCCTGTCGGGCCCGAAGGATTGTCTTCTCTATTTCCTTGCGTCTGGCTAGGTGACCGCGATCCTCTTGCGATCCGGACCTTCTAAGGGTCATATCCCTCCTTTTTTTGCGGCCATCAAAGAAAAGACCTCATATCCTTTCATTCAGGCGGTCCAGCGCGTCCATTCCTACTGCCTTTTTCTAGAGCCCCTAGGTTCCGAAATCTTTGGCTAGTGCTTGCGATTCTTTCCTCCGCTTATTGCGGATCCTTGCCCGCGCCGGCGCAGTGTCGTATAACCTTTTTTCCAATTCGGTTTCAGGGATGACTCCGGGAACCGGATGGGGCTTTCCTTTTTCATCCAGAGCGACAGAGGTCAAAAAGGCCGTTGCACAGACGGTTCGTTTTCCTGTCCTCAAATCCTCCCCCATGATCTTTACAAAGACTTCCATGGAGGTCTTATGGGTCCACGTCACAAAAGACTCAAGGCAGATGGCATGATCCGATCGAATTGGATGAAGAAAGTCCACGGAATCGGTCGAGGCGGTGACCACCGTCATACGTGAATGGCGCATGGCGGAGAGGCCTGCCGTATCATCGATATAGGCCATGACCTTCCCTCCAAACATGGTCCCGAGATTATTTGTATCCGGTGGCAAGACTATCGCGGTTTTCACTGCTCTGGATTCACTTATGGGTTTTGGGTTCATTCTCGTCCTCTATAGATAACGAGCCGCCTCCTGCTTGATCGCAATGGAGTATGGACTAACCAGGAAAGAAGCTAACACTGTATAGTGTCCTTAGGATTCTCTCTCGTGACAATTATAGCAGTTCCTGTAGGGGGCGTCTTCTGAAATGTTCGCCTTAAACAGGTTCTCATGACAAGATTTACAGTTATTGTGGAATGCAATTCTCAATTTTTTGATGTCCCCCTTGCTCTCTGAAGGGTCGTGATAAGTCTCACATTTTTTGACAGGATCTCCTTCTGTCCAGACATTTTCAGCCCCCTTATATTCATGGTGGCAGTCCTCACAAACAACGTCATAATCATCATAGTGGGCCAGGTGAGAGAAGTAGACAGGTCCTTTGCGATCCGGTTGGTAAACCGAATGATCAATGACGATCTCCTCCGGCATGGATTCTTCTTCAGCAATCGTGACATTCCAGGCTAATAGTACAACCAGACAAGCCAAAACGGCAACCGAAATAGCCCAACGCTCTTCTCTCATCTACACACCCTCCTCCTTTTGAATTTATATCACCTCAACTTAGGAATGACAATAATACTGCGAAGCGACAGTGATCAACAGCCATTATTTTGTTCTAGGTTTTTTTCGGAATGACTCTAACCAATTGATATCAAATGGAAATATTTTGGTTATTCTTAATGACGTTCACGGTGTTAGATCATCAATTTTTTGTCGCTCTCCCTGACTCATCGATCCTCATTTAACAATTTCGGTTCGATATTTCTCCGCTCCAATTTCATATATTTGCTTGACAAGGAGGGATGAAATCGGTACGTTACTTTTTTCACAAAGCGCCTAAAATCCATCAAGCGACACCATATATCCGTTTTATCGGAATGGGTGAGGCGCGTTAAAGAACAGAATGATTCGCATTTAGTCATATAGCACGTTTCTCATGCTATACATTATCTTGAGTAAAAATAAGAATAGGAGAGAGAAAGATGATTAAGCCCCATGGTTCGAAAGCACTGAATCCACTTTACGTCGAAGATGATACAAAACGGGAAGATCTGATGAAGGAGGCGGAATCGCTTCCATCAATCATCATCTGCTCGGCGGCCGCCGGCAACGCGGTTATGCTCGGCAGCGGTTACTTCAACCCACTAACCGGCTACATGAATAAAGCGAATGCACTAGCCGTAGCTAAGGATATGCGGATGACAAGCGGGCTTTTTTGGCCGACTCCGATATTGAATATGGTGGAGAATCCATCAGCCGTTAAAGACGCGAAACGCATCGCTCTCCTGGATCCCAATGTCGCCGGAAATCCTGTTCTCGCTATCCAGGATGTGGAGGCCATCGAGACGTATACTGATGATGAAATGAAAATGATGACCGAAAAGATATTCGCTACAAATGACCCGGAACACCCCGGAGTCAAAGCATTTAACACGGTCGGAAAAACTGGTATTGCCGGTCCCATACAGGTGCTTAATTATTCGTACTTTGTCACCGATTTTCCCGAGACATTCCGAACAGCCGTTCAGATTCGTGATGAGATCAAATCACTCGGGTGGGAGACCGTGGTCGCCTTTCAGACTCGTAACCCCATGCACCGTGCCCATGAGGGCCTCGTCAAAATAGCCATGGAGGCTGTTCATGCTGACGGCGCTGTCATCCACATGCTCCTTGGTAAGCTGAAACCGGGCGATATTCCCGCTGACGTACGTGACGCGGCTATCCGTAAGATGGTTGCGATTTATTTTGAGCCAAACACGGTTTTGATCACCGGTTACGGCTTTGACATGCTTTACGCGGGCCCAAGGGAGGCCGTGCTTCACGCTATCTTCCGCCAGAATATGGGGTGTACGCACCTCATTGTTGGTCGAGATCATGCAGGAGTCGGTGATTACTATGGGGCATTTGACGCCCAGGCCATCTTCGATGGCATCACTAAGGATGATCTGCAGATCGAGATCTTCCGGGGAGATAACACGGCTTATTCCAAGAAACTTGGGAAGGTGGTTATGATGGGGAGTGTCAAGGACCACACCAAGGATGATTGGGTATTTCTCTCGGGGACCAAGGTTCGCGAAATGCTGGCTGCAGGCCAGGATCTGCCTCCGGAATTCGCGCGTCCTGAAGTCGCCAAGATTTTGATGGGCTATTACCAGTCCGAAGCAGCGAAGAAATAGCCAGGACTTGGCTAGCAATAACAGCCCTGCCTGGAACAACCCTTTGAAAAGCTCCCGTTCAGTTTCATTGAGCGGGAGTTTTTTTGTTCACCTTCTACTTTTTCGCTGTCGGCGTGATTTCTTTTGGCACAAGAACGATTTCTATTCGTCGATTCCTCGCCCTGCCCTTTTCTGTCTTATTAGATTCAATGGGCTGGTATTGTCCATAGCCGGTAGCGGAAATCAGGCGGGGATCGATGCCGCATATGTCCTGCAAATACCTGGCTACAGATGTTGCCCTGGCCGCTGAGAGTTCCCAATTGGTAGGATATTGATTGACTAGGTCGGGCCCGATTGGGACGTTGTCTGTGTGGCCGGCTATGTTGATAGTCTGGTCTTTCACATTCAGCAAAACCTTCCCGACCCTTTCCAATACCTGAATCCCTTCCGGCTTTATGGTGGTTTCTCCGGAATCGAAAAGGATTTCGTCAACCATATCCACCTTCAATTTCCCCTCGAGTTGAGTGATGGTAATCTTACCCTTGTCTATTTCCGCCCTCATATCCACAAGCAGGTCATCATACGTGCGTCTCATCTCCTGCACCTCTTCGTCCCGCTCCACCTCCAATGCCGTGACCTTCGTCAGCAGGTTTTCATTTTCTTGTTTCAACCGGTTATTTTTCGACCGTAACTCCGATACCTGTTTGCCCAATAAACTTGATTCCGACTCCAGGATCTCTTCCAGATTGGTTCTTTCTTCTTGAAGTCGATCAATCTCCTGTTTCAAAGAAACGATCCGGACCTTCAAATCCGTCTTCTCTTTTTCCGAGTTATCCATTTTAGTCCTGAGAGTGTGATATTCACTTCTCAAGGTCTCCAATTCATTAATCGACCTCTCACTCTCTTCCACCTTCATCAAATATTCCTGCTTACTCACACAACCCATTAAGAGAACCATTGTCAGAGCAGGCAAAGTCACTGAACAGATTTTCACAATTAGGTTCATGCGTCCCTCCAATCCCAATTGGTCAAAAACTGTGTTAATTGGGAATCCTGAAGTTTTTGAGATTCTATCAAAACCGGAGATAAAATTCAAACTCTCGTATTATCCAACCAATGGCCTAGGGTTCTTTGAAGAATGTGTTTTTGCTTCAGCCTTCAGCCTTTCTCCTTCTGCCTAGAGATTAAGTATATCCTTGACAATAATTGGAAAAAGAATATGGTTTGTCTCAATAAACCGCCCAGTCCAAACAAGGGATCAATCATGAGACTGCACGAGTATCAGGCTAAAAGCCTCTTCAGGAGGTTTGGAATTCCTGTTCCGGCAGGTGACGTGGCCGCCTCGATCCAGGATGCGGCTGCGGTCGCCGAAAAACTTCGAGGACCGCCCTGGGTTGTCAAGGCCCAAATCCATGCTGGAGGCCGGGGAAAAGGGGGTGGGATTCGATTGGTCCATTCACTGGAAGAGTTAAGGGAAGCGAGTGAAGCTATCCTGAATCAACCCTTGATTACAAAACAGACAGGCTCCAAAGGAAAGAAGGTCCACAGACTTCTTATTGAGCAGGGCGCAGAGATTCAACAAGAACTCTATCTGGCCATGACAATTGACCGGAACAGGGCCAGGCCTGTCATGATTTTCAGCCAGGCCGGGGGTATGGACATTGAGGAGATTGCAGAAGAATCACCAGAGCTAATTTTCAGGGAATCTGTCCATCCTGAACTTGGATGGATGCCTTTCCAGGGTAGGCGCCTGGTCTATCGGATGTCCCCGCTTCCTCAACCTGAAACCCTGAAAGAATTGATGGATATGATGGCGCGTCTCCACAAGACCTTTGTAACCCTCGATTGTTCCCTTGCCGAGATTAACCCTCTCATCATCACAAAAAATGGGGCTGTCATGGCCATTGACGCTAAGATGGACATAGACGACAATGCTTTGTTCAGGCAAAAAGAACTGTTGATCTATGATGATCCTACGGAGAAAGATCCACTTGAACAACAGGCGGAGGAGTATGGTCTCAACTATATCCGGTTGGAAGGAAGCATAGGCGCCATGGTCAATGGAGCAGGTCTTGCCATGGCCACCATGGATGTCATTAAGTTGGCCGGTGCCGAACCAGCTAACTTCCTGGATGTAGGGGGAGGAGCCAGCCAGGAGATGGTCGCGAAAGGTCTTGAGATTATTCTGAAAGACAAGAGAGTGAAGGCCATACTCATCAATATATTCGGTGGTATTCTGCGCTGTGATGTCCTTGCCAGGGGGGTTCTAAACGCAGCGGAGAAAATAGATATTCGGGTTCCAATTATTGTTAGACTGGAGGGTACGAATGTGGATCAAGGAAGAAAGATACTCGAAGAGTCGAGTCTGAGGTTCCGGGTCGCCGGAGATATGGCGGAAGCGGCAGCCCTGGTTGCGGAGCAGGTATCGGGGTGAGGGGGGTATTTGATTTTGAGTATACTCGTGGATGAATACAGCCGAGTTGTGATACAAGGGATTACCGGAAAAGAAGGCACTTTTCACGCTAAACAGATGCTGGTCTACGGGACCAAAGTGGTCGCCGGCGTGACCCCCGGAAAAGGAGGCCAAGACGTTGGGGGCGTACCCGTCTTTAACACCGTCCGTGAGGCCGTGGAAGAAGAAGGGGTGAATGTATCCTGTATCTTTGTTCCGCCTATTGCCGCGGCTGACGCGATTGTAGAAGGCGCATCTGAAGGCCTGGATGTCATTGTCTGTATTACCGAAGGGATTCCAATCCTTGATATGGTCAAAGCGACAAGTTTTCTAACATATAGGAACACCGTACTCATAGGCCCTAACTGCCCCGGTATCATCTCTCCGGGCAAAACCAAGGTGGGTATCATGCCGGGTCCTATCCACAAACCCGGCAACATAGGAATTTTATCCAGAAGTGGTACTCTTACATATGAAGTGGTGGATCAACTCACTCGGGCCGGTCTTGGGCAATCCACATGCATTGGAATCGGGGGAGACCCCATCATCGGCACTACATTTATTGACCACCTGAAACGGTTTAGAGACGACTCCGAGACAAAAGGAGTCATCCTCATAGGGGAAATCGGAGGCTCTGCAGAGGAGGAGGCAGCGGATTATATTCAAAGGGAATTTGAAAAGCCCGTCATCGCATTTATCGCGGGCCGGACGGCACCTCCAGGCAGACGGATGGGGCACGCAGGAGCCATTGTATCAGGTGGAAAGGGAAGAGCTGAGGATAAAATCTTAGCTCTCGAGTCAGCAGGAATCACCGTAATCCGCGATCTGGGAAGCCTGGGAAAGGCAGCCCTTGAAACCATGGGACAAGCTTGACTCCTATTCTGCAAAGTGCTAGGATCGAATTCAACGTGTTCCAATTTACAGGCATGATCAAGACACTTTATCCCATCAAGCCGAAGAATCGAAACCATGGATAAAGTCGTAGACATTAAAGAAAGACTGGCTGGCAAAAGACTAAAGCTGCAACTGCAAAAACATCAAGGAAAGGTTGGGGCTATCCAGAAACTCGTTCAATGTTCTTTGTGCCATTTTAAGTGCGCCCTATGTGGCCAACATTTGGGTGTATCGGATTGTTCCTCCTCGATACCTTCCGCCTCTTTCGGATTCGTATTTTGTGATGATTGTGGCGGAGAATTTGAAGAGTACCTAGCTCTCTCCCGAGGGGAAAAGTCCCCGGAGGTCTCATGGCATAACAAAGAGTGGCTGAAGATGTGGTCGGCCTGGCTGGACTACCGCAAAACAATTAATGGTTTTGTGGGTTCCCCAGAGTTTAAATCGCTTCTAGACGAACTGGACAAGTAGTCATTGGAGGTTGGGAATGTTTGGTATAGGTATGCCGGAACTCATCATAATCCTTATCATCATTTTGATTATCTTCGGCGCCGGCAAGCTTCCGGAGATAGGCAGCGGGATAGGGAAGGGAATCAGGAATTTCCGATCCGCTACCAAAGAGAAGCCGGAAGAGATATCCCCGCCGAAAGGGAATAACGAAACGATCGAAGACAAGGACTAGGCCCTTGGCGTCTCTCAAAAAAAACTGGGGACATGGCGGTGTTTCTCCGTACTCTAAAACGGAATATCGTCCTCGGGAATTGAGATAGGTTCTTCTACCGGAAAGGCCTCACTCTTGGACTCCACCCTGCCCTCCTTTCCGGCAGGCCCCAGCATTTGCATGGTCTGGGCCACGATTTCTGTCGTGTATCGCTTGTTCCCGTCCCGATCCTCCCAGGAACGCGTCTGCAACCTTCCCTCTATATATACCTGTTTCCCTTTATGGAGATATTCTCCGCAGATTTCACCCAGGCGAGCCCAGGCCACGATCTTGTGCCATTCGGTCTTCTCTTCCTTCTCCCCGTCTTTATTGGTCCATTGCTCACGGGTAGCCACGTTAAAACTAGCTACCGGTGTACCCGAAGAGGTATATCTTAATTCGGGATCCGCGCCCAGATTTCCAACTAGAATGACCTTATTTACACTTGCCATGTCATCATCTCCTTATACAGATCAAGGTCTCCTAAAGACTCGTCACACAAGTTACGTATCTATCTTCATCCCGACTTTGAGTGAAATATTGCATCAAGCTATCAGATCAGATATCCGAGATCAAGCCAAATGAAGGGGATTGACTCAAGAGCCCGGAGAGTATATGATATTATTAATATAAAACAAGAACTTAGCAACACTGAGACTCATTTGGTTAGGAAGATCATGCTGAAAACCATACCATTGGGAGGATTAGGGGAGATCGGACTCAATATGATGGTCTTGGAATATGACCAGTATATCTTGGTCATAGACTCCGGCCTCATGTTCCCGGAGGATTACATGCCGGGAATAGATGTCGTCATCCCTGACTTTCATTATTTGAGAGAAAACAAAGACAAAGTTAAATCCATCATCGTCACCCATGGACACGAAGACCACATCGGTGCCATGCCCTTTTTTCTTAAAGAATTCGATGTTCCGGTCTATGGGACAAGATTTACTATCGCGCTGCTAAAGGAGAAGCTGAGAGAGCATAACCTCATCGAAAATTCCAATCTACAAAAGGTAAAGGCTGGTGATATATCGGAATTCGGTCCTTTTACAGTCGAGTATATCAGTGTAACTCACAGTATTGTAGATGGAGTGGGTCTGGCCATTCATACACCGGAAGGATTAATCATTCATTCCGGTGATTTTAAAACAGACCAAACCCCTGTGGATGGACAGTTCACGGATTTGAATAGATTGGCTCATTTTGGAGATCATGGTGTCCTGGCCCTTTTTTCAGACTCCACTAATGTGGAAAAAGAGGGGTTTTCCCTCAGCGAACGAACGGTCAAACATACCTTGGAGGGATTATTCCAGTCCTGTAAGGGGAGATTGATTGCCGCGGTGTTTTCGTCCAACATCACCAGAATTCAGCAAATCATCAATCTGGCCGCTAAATACCGTCGAAAAGTCGCCTTCAGTGGGAAAAGCATGGAGACCAACGTCAGGATCGCTAGAGATGAGGGTTTTATTCAAATACCGGAAGGAACAAGAATCGATGAAGAAAACATCGAGTCTCTGCCGGATCATGAAGTAACCGTTATTACCACAGGCAGTCAAGGCGAACCCCTGTCGTCCTTGACCCGGATGGCCCAGAATAGACACAAAAACATCAGGATCAAAGAGGGGGATACGATCATATTCAGCTCTCGCTTTATTCCTGGTAATGAAAAAGCGATCACCCATATCATAAACAGCCTCTATCGAAAGGGCGCGGACGTCATTTACGAAAAAGTATCCGACATCCATTCCTCAGGACACGCCTATAAGGAGGAACTCAAGCTTCTCATAAACCTCGTCAAACCGAAATATTTTGTCCCGATTCACGGGGAATATCGACATCTTAGAAAGCACGCTCAATTGGCCGTGGAAACAGGAATACCCTCTGAGAACATAAGGCTCATTGAAAACGGCAACACCCTCTGTTTTCAAGGGGGATTAACCGTTACTGGGGAGCAGGTTCGAACGGGAAGAGTCTTGGTTGATGGAAAAGGGGTGGGAGACGTGGGAGAGCTGGTATTGAGAGATCGACGAAAACTCTCCGGTGACGGTGTTGTCATAGCCCTTCTTGCCGTTGACGAGCAGACAGGAGACGTGATTTATGGCCCGGATATTGTAACCAGAGGCTTTACATTCGAGGTCCAGAACGCACCTATTCTGGATGAGGCCAAGACACTTGTTTCAGAGATATTGGCGGAAATCGAAAACCCTATACATATGGACTGGTCGGAAGTTGGCTCAGATATTAAGAGAAAGCTGAAACGATTCTTCTTCAAAGCAATCGAGAGGAGTCCTCTTATCTTGCCGATTATCATCCCTGTGTAGTCCCGGATAGGATCCTTATTCAGCTACCCGACGTTTGTCTGTTTGACCGAACATCTTTTTATGGACATAGCGGAACCATAAAGGGTATGAGTGAAGGTCTGAAGTGCCACGTTGAGGAAGAAGTACATTGAACAAAAAAATAAAGAGAGAATCCAAATCAAAGAGGCCCATGGAACCTATCCGGAAGGAGATATGGGGTATCTTTTTCTTCCTGATCGCACTCATCCTGGGTGTAAGCCTTTATTCCTATCACCCCGCTGACCCCCTCTTTTGGAATAACACAGGCCCGGCCGCAAATACCCATAACCTATTCGGCACGTTGGGTGCCCACTTTGCCGGAGGATTTTTTTTCCTATTAGGGTTCTCATCATTTTGGTTAGTGCTCGTTTTTCTCACCTTCTCTTTTCTTTCCTTCCGTGGTCAAATTCTCTTATCATCCGCCAGGACCCTTATCGCTGCTCTATGCCTGATCCTCTCTTTTGCCGGGATACTGAGTCTGCAAATACCGAAAGGATTTTCTTATAGGGGTGGAGAAGTCATCAGCGGTGGACTCATCGGAGTCTATATTGCCGGTTTGATGAAAGAATTTCTAAACTATTTCGGTGCCTATGTTTTTCTTATGACCATTTTTGTTCTCTCTCTTATGATTTGCACCCACATTTCCTTTGGCTGGGTCTTTATAAGACTGGGTCTATGGCTTAGCATTCTCTTTAGACGGATGAGAGAATTCTTACTGAAAACGAAGGAAAAAAGACGAAAGAAGAGGGCTCGAGAAAAGACCATCCAGGAAAGAAAGGCAAAGCCAAGAGCAAAGGTTGTCATCGTTGAGCCCCCCCCGGAACCCCCAAAGAAGCCCAAACAGGAGTCTTTCTCGTTCATGAATATAGAGGGGAATTTCAGGCTTCCCTCTTTGGATCTCCTTAACGAACTTCCCGGAATGAAAGACATGGAAATCCAGAGAGAAAGCCTGGAAATGAACGCCCGGCGCCTTGAAAAAAAACTGGCGGATTACGGTGTGCAGGGAGAAGTCTCGGAAATTCATCCGGGTCCCGTCATTACTATGTATGAATACAAACCCGCCCCCGGCGTCAAAATCAGTAAGGTCGCGGGCCTCTCCGACGACCTTGCCTTGGCTTTGAGAGCCCCCAGCATCAGGATCGTGGCCCCTATTCCAGGAAAAGCGGCCATTGGCATAGAGATCCCAAATAATCAACGTGACCCGGTCTACCTCAATGAGATCCTGGCAAGCCAAGCGTACAAAGAGACCACTTTCCGTCTGACCATTGCTTTGGGTAAGGATATCACAGGATCCCCTTTCATCACCGACTTGTCGAAGATGCCTCATCTCTTGGTCGCAGGTGCAACCGGGACTGGAAAAAGTGTTTCACTCAACGCTATGATTAACAGCTTGCTCTTCTCCTTCTCGCCGGACACGTTGCAGTTTCTGATGATTGATCCCAAAAGGATCGAATTATCTGTGTACAAAGACATCCCTCATCTCCTCTATCCCGTTGTCACTCAGCCTGGTGAGGCTACAAAGCTCCTGCGATGGACGGTTCGAGAAATGGAAAGGCGCTACGTCCTTCTGTCTGATCAAGGAGTCAGAAATATCGAGACCTATAATCGTAAGATACTTAAGGATGGTAAAGCAAAGCTCAAGGCCGATAATCCTGAAGAGAAGGTGGAAAAGCCCCTGCCCTATATTGTTCTTGTTATTGATGAGCTTGCAGACCTTATGTTGACCTCGTCAAGAGAAGTTGAAGAGGCTATTACACGCCTGGCACAAATGGCGCGGGCCGCCGGGATACATCTGATTATTGCCACACAACGTCCCTCTGTGGATGTTCTGACCGGGATAATAAAGGCCAATTTCCCTGCCCGCATATCTTTTCAGGTCTCGTCAAAAGTGGATTCCAGGACGATCCTTGATACCATAGGCGCTGAACATCTCTTAGGTGATGGCGATATGCTCTTTATGCCTCCAGGTGTGGGAAAAATTTCGAGAATTCATGGGGCATATATTTCCGAGGAAGAGATTAAGAGGGTCACCAATTTTTTACGAGAACAGATGAAACCGAACTATGATACCGGCATGCTGACGCAATTTGATCAAGAAGACGAGGTGAATGACACGGAGATCGAATTAGATGAAAAATATGATCAAGCCGTCGAATTGGTTGCCCAAACCCGTCAGGCATCCATTTCCATGCTGCAACGAAGGTTAAGAGTGGGCTATAATCGGGCCGCTCGAATGATTGAGGCCATGGAGCGGGAAGGGATTGTAGGTCCCTCGGATGGTATTCGCCCCAGGGAAGTATTTGCACGGAAGCGAGACCAGTGAGATATATATAGATCAGTAGAAAGATGGTATCCTAATGTCTAAATCTGCGTGCGCATTGATGTTACTCATTATCGTCTATCTGCCTACTCTCATCTTGGCTGACCAGAAACTGCCCAAAATACTGGATGGCATTCAGAAGACGTACGGCCCATTACCGGGACTGAGTCTCCCATATGAACGAGAAGTGATTACTCGGTCCATGGCCTTGCTCGGCGGTGGAATAAACAAAGACGTGGCTACTGGACAAATCTATTTTAAGCCTCCGAATTTCGTGAAAATCCAGCAGGAGACTCCGAAGCCGGAAACCATGTACACTGATGGGCCCGTGCTCTGGTACTATGTCCCCGACAAGAATGAAGCATATCGATATCCTTCACCTGACTTCGTTCAACTCCTAAGCGACATCTTTCAGGGGCTCAGGGATGTAGAAGAGAGGTTTGATATTGTCCTGTTTGATATGAATGAAGAGGAGAGATATGAACTCAAGCTCAGCCCCGATCCTCCCTGGCCAAATATCCAATACCTTGAGCTGACTGTCTCCTCAGTGGTTTACACTATTCAAAAAGTTGAAATCTATGATTCTGCCGGAGGACTCACACGGTTCATTTTAGGCGAGCCTCATGTGGAGGATTCCTTTCCTGAAGACTTCTTCAGATTTGATGTTCCAGAGAACGTTAATATTATAGAGGAAGAAGGTTAGGAAGGCTGGATTACGCCTTTTTGAACAGGGCTTCAAGGGCTTCTTTGGCTTCCTGTGCCCTGTTCAGATTCCCTTTTGGCTTATTCCCAGCACCTCGTGGCAAGTAATAGTCGCAGAAATTTGACCTTTCCTTATCAACGATACGTTCTGCAGAGACTTCTCTGCAATCATTGTAGGCATGTGGATCATAAAAATCACATTGCCGGCAGCAGTGAAGATCATGGTTACAGTGCGGGCAGGTATCACGTCGACCAACCTTGTCTTTAACAAAAACCTCTTTTTCACAAAACACACAGTTCATAACGCTTCTTTCCCTCCTATGACCGGGCATCTTGACTCTTTTGACAATCCCAATATTCAGGTGTAAGATTATTCTATCGGCCGCTATTGAAATTCTCTCAGATAGCAATGAGTATCCGACATATGGCAGACCATTGACCGTAAACTGATGACTATATTGACCACGGCTTAGCCGCCGCAGCCCAAATCAAGAACACCATGGCGACCAAACCTCCGGACTATGCTCTTCTGGATCATACCGCAGACCTTGGAATTATTGTTCACGGAGAAGATTTGAAAAACCTCTATGAAACTGCTGCAAAAGCGCTAATGCACCTGATGATCCGGGGTAAAAGCCAAGCCAAACCCACGGATATAAAAATCACTGTTTCAGGTCAAGACCTCCCTGATCTCCTGGTCCGATGGCTTGGAGAAATTCTTTACTTCTTTGAAGGAGAAGACCTCGTGGTCACATGCATTCATATCGATTTTCTCTCCCTTACTCGGCTTGACGCAACACTGAAGACGGTCCCTTTTAACCCCACTGTCCATAGAATCCAGAATGAAATAAAGGCGGTCACCTATCATCAAGTCCAAGTGATGGAAAAAGGATCTGTCTGGGAGGCCCAAGTCATCTTTGATACGTAGGTTTGCCCATGGAAATTACCCTAGAAAAGCTTGATGATTGCCGCTGGCTTATTCCAAAAACCGGTAAAATGCGTGTCCCCGGGCTCGTCTTCTCAAGCCAGGATCTTCTAAAAGACATTGAGAAAGATCAAAGCCTGTTACAGGTGGCTAACGTTGCCACTTTGCCGGGCATTGTCAAACACTCCCTAGCCATGCCCGATATGCATTGGGGCTACGGCTTTCCCATCGGTGGCGTGGCCGCCTTTGGAATGGAAGAAGGCATTGTCTCACCCGGGGGCGTGGGTTATGATATTAACTGCGGCTGCCGTCTCATGACAACTCTGCTTCAAGTCAACGAAGTGAAACCCTTACTGAAACACCTGATATCTTCTCTTTTTAACCATATCCCTACTGGTGTCGGCTCCAAAGGACTTCTTCGCCTCTCCAAGGCCGATGAAGCCAAAGTTGCCGAGCAAGGTTCCGCATGGGCAATCAAAAACGGATATGGTCAACCAGAAGACCTGGAAAGAACCGAGGACCGCGGCACCATGGAGGGAGCAGATTCAAGGTTCTTAAGCGATCGAGCCATAAAAAGGGGCTTGGAGCAATTGGGAACCCTGGGATCAGGAAATCACTTTCTTGAAATTCAGGTCGTAGATCAAATCTTTGATCCCCGATTGGCGCAGGCCTTTCGTCTTTTTAAGGGGCAAATCACTGTCATGATTCACTCCGGTTCCAGGGGGTTTGGCCATCAAATATGTGATGATTTCCTGAAAGAAATGGCCGAACAGGTTTCCGTCAAAGGCCTTGATCTTCCTGACAGACAACTTGCCTATGCCCAATTAAACTCGGATCTGGGTCGTAAATACCTCGCAGCCATGTCCTGTGCTGCAAATTATGCTTGGGCCAATCGTCAGGTTCTCATGCATTGGACTCATGAGACCTTCCTCCATGCCCTTTCCACGAGCCCCGGAGAACTGGGGATGAGCCTCCTCTATGACGTATCTCATAATATAGCAAAAATAGAGCGCCATAAAGTGGAAGGAGAGGAGACATCACTCTGCGTTCATCGAAAAGGTGCCACCCGCTCATTACCACCGGGGCATCCTGACCTCCCTGAAATCTACTTCCACACCGGTCAGCCGGTACTCATTCCCGGCGACATGGGAACTTCTTCTTTTGTCCTTGCCGGAGCACAAGGTTCGATGAATCAAAGCTTCGGGTCAACCTGTCACGGAGCCGGTCGCGTTCTAAGCCGCAGCAAAGCCATCAAGATGGCCAAAGGAAGGGCCATACATCGTGAACTGGCAGATAAAGGAATTTATGTGCAGTCCAGGGGCAAAACGACACTTAAGGAAGAAATGCCCGATGCTTATAAAGATATATCTCAGGTAGTGGACGTTGTTGAACAAGCTGGCTTAGCAAAAAAAGTGGCGCGCCTCAGCCCACTCGGCGTTATCAAAGGCTAATACTCTTAAAGCCTTTCTGTTAAAGCCAAAGATAACTATTCTACCATATGCATTAGCAAGTAGATTTCAGCAGGTCAACACAAAAATCATATACAAGCGCAAAGGAAGTTTCAATTATAATTCGCTCGCTAACCCGCAGCCCGTCCTCCGCAGTAGCCTGCTACGGAGGATGGACAAGCTACGGAGAATGCGCTCGCTGTGAATTTTCAAAATAGGAAAAAAACCTTCATCCTGATTAAACTTGATTTTTTTATAACTACGTCTTTTCCCTATTCTCGAGATTGTGGACTTTCTGCTGTCTGGGATTCTCCATTTGCCACACAAGATCAGAGGTCCTTAATTGAACTTCTTTTTCGATTGAGGTATGATCATCGAGTGTCATATCTCAGAAGTAACTCGAACAAGGGTACAGGTTCAGAGTGGGATATCACACCAGCAACTGTCAGCCAGGAGAATCTAAGATGAAAAAGGAGCCTGTCAGAAAGTTCTATCTTAAAGAGTTTATGGCCATAAGTCACGCGATTTCCACTTATGAAGATCTAAACCTGCTTATTCATCATCTAGCTGAAGGTGCAGGCCGGGCGTTCAAGGCAAAAGGATGTAGCATTTTTCTTCTGGATGATAGGGAAAACCAGCTGTTTCGTGTAGCAAGTTATGGTCTCAGTGCTGAGTATGGCAAAAAAGGGCCGATTTTTGTGAAAGATGAAAGCGAGGATGGCACGTACACGGGTAAACCCGTCTTTATTCAGGATATGCAGAATGACCCTCGTGTCCAGTATCCGGAAGCCGCAACAAAAGAGGGCATCGTTTCCATGTTGTCAATACCCATAAAATGCAGAAAAGCAACCATCGGCTTGCTCAGGATTTACCATGCAAAACCCCTGGTCTTTCATGAAGAGGACATCGATGCCCTGTGTATTCTGGCGGAGCATCTGGGTCTGGCCATAGAGTCTAATGGACTGAACAACTTCCTGGACAAGGTGAAGACCGCGATGGGGAGTCTTCCGGTAAGGATGCTGGAAGGTCTGAGTCTATGAACGGTCGGGTCATCCAAGACACCACGAATTTCGTCTCCATAGATTATCAGGATGAAATACTGGTGGGTCAAAGGCGTTATACCGTGACCGGCCATGAGCATGAGTTTCGCTTCGGTATTGAAGATCCCAAATATTGGGTGAAAAGGGCCATCGACAAGGAGACAAGAGAAAAGAAGATTATTAAGTTAGCCTTTTTTGAATCATTCGACATCACTTTGGGCGGCGTCAAAATCAAACGCTTCAGAAACCCTGAAAAAGAAGGAGAAATTTTAGAGTTTGTACAGAATCACCCCAATTTCATGCACGGAAAAGTGTTCCGGGATATAAAAGGGAATAATGTTCGTATTCTGGATGTGGTCCCTGGGACTAATTTTTTACATTATATTGAATCTCTCGACTACGACCATGAGAACTATTTTGAAAAGGTCTTGCCCGGCATTTTGAATAGACTGTTGGAGGCCTTTGAGGCGATTCGCTTTCTGCACTTGAACGGGTTCAAGCACGGAGACATAAGAAACGATCATATTATCATCGAACGGGATACCGGAAACTATATCTGGATAGACTTTGATTATGATCATGAAGCCACCGAAAATCCGTATGCCTTGGATCTTTTCGGATTAGGAAACGTCCTTCTTCATGCGATAGGGAAAGGGATTCATGACCGCCATATGATAGAGCGTCAGCTGTCTATTTATGGAGACTTGAAGAATCACCTTGAACCGGGAGATTTTTCTATTCTGGATAGAACCAGATTTGTGAACCTAAAAAAGATGTATCCGTATATCCCCATTGTGGTAAACGATATTCTCATGCATTTTTCAAGAAGCGCGAACGTGTATTACGACTTTGTGGATGAGATTATTGAGGATTTAAATAAAAGCATTAACTCTATCAATTAACAAGAGGAAATTACTTGAAAACGGAAATTCTCGTTTCAATTAAAGATACCCTGAGCTCCGCGCCGATCCTCGATTTCCTTCATCGCTCTCCCCTTTGTCGGGAAGATCAACGAATAACGTTACTTCATGTTTGGAGGAAGCCGTCAGCCAGTGAGGAGCTAATGGGGAAAAAATTCGCTGAGGAAGAACAAGCTCGAGTACTCTCTTTTTTGCAGGAGGCGAAGGAGAGGCTGATTGAGGATGGATACGCCCCCAACGAAATCAAGATAGATTTGGTGACGAAACCCTATCCGACCATAGCGGATGGAATTATTGACCAGTTTCACAAAGGGGACTATGATATCGTTGTGATCGGCCGGAGAACCATGTCCAAGGCCGAAGAGTTCGTATTGGGGGATGTTTGTGCAAAACTGATCAGGGCCCTTGAAGGAACAGCTGTTCTGGTGGTCCGAACAGCGTAAGTGTTGACATGAGTCACGAATCCTCACCCTCACAAAATACTCCCCTGTATTCACAATGAGGGCATTCTTTTCTAACCTTCACTATATCTCCTAAATCGTGTCTTGATAAAATCCTGTCGGCCTTATCCTCTTGAGACCAGCGAAGCATCTCTTCGATGACATCTTCAGGTCGGCCCTTCCATTGGGATCTGATCAATTGTCCCGTTTCAGTAAAATAGATATATAGAGCGCCAACCTTTTCCTTTAACATTCGCTCCACAGCCCATTTGTAGGTGGCCAGTTGAAGGTTATAGTCGTGTTCCTCTGCCACTGACAAAGGATCCTTGCTCTCAAGGGCATTACTCTTCCAGTCAAGAATCATCCATCGCCCCGTCTCTTTTTCTCTAAACAACCTGTCAATGGTTCCCTTGAATTCACACCCGTGAGGGATAGAAAACAAAAAGGGGACCTCTGCGTACTCATGTTCCCCTCCAAGGAGTTTGAGTAGTGACGCGTCCTCTACCGTTCTCACAAGTTGTTTGAATATTCTTCCTTCAAGAGCTGTTTTCTTCTCAGTATCCGGAAGTTCTTCGCTTAAATCAGGCTGTGCCAATCGCGCGCAGATCCGGTGAAACAGATCCTCATCTAAAGGATCTCCAAAGTGATGTCTTTCAAGGTAGTGATGAATGACGTTGCCAACAAATAGGGCGTCCTCGGTAACACTGCCATCCCATTCATCATCCCCTTTAATATCGTCCGGGACTATGTCCGTTTCATTCGCCATATGTTTGGAAGGTTTTAGAGTGTCCCCTCTAAGGCCCAATATAACACTATAGTAAAACATCTTAGGACACTTTCTAAAGGTTCGGACGGATTGGAAACTGAATTGATAGTAGGATGGTGTACGAATCGATTCCGAGAGGTCAAGCTTTTTTATTGGTTCACTGTAATGACAAAAATGCCTCTGTGTTGGTTTTACACTCCCATAGGGTATGCCCTGGAACTTCCTCGGTTTCGGGTCAGACCATCGTATTGAAGGTTTGCCTTCCCTACCCCTGTGATAATTCGAGTATTCACTGGGAAAATGAACATCAAATTCATATATATCATCCAACAGATCCATTATCGTGGCTCTTTCTCTATAGTCTCCTTCGGAAAGGGAGGGGCTTTCTTTAGCAGACTTTCTCTTCCTTTGATGGCCAATCAATACAAGATGATTCATCGTCCTTGTGCACCCCACATAAAAGACACGCCTGTTCTCCGCTATGTCCTCCAGTCTATTTCTCCTCACAAGAAGATAGCCTAACGGGCTGTAGTGCTTCCTATAATCCATTTCAGGAATTTCTACAGGCCACAAAGGAATCTCTCCTTCCTCTTCGTTCCACTCTCCGGATTTTCTATTCTCAGACGCGTAAAGACGGAGAGGTTTCCCCGGTCGTATTCGAGAGGGAGGAAGGCGGTTCAGGTCAGGAAGAATGACCATAGGGAACTCGAGACCTTTTGCTGCATGAATGGTCATCAAACAGATGGGACTCTCACTTTGAGACGTGATGAGCGCCTCTCCCTCCTCTTCATCCTCTTCAGCCATCTCAAGGCAGTGCTGGACAAACTCCGCCAAGGAACCACTTCCTTCTGTTTGAAAATCTCGACTGATCTCGATGAGTTTTTCCATATTTGCCAGTCTTTGTATTCCATCGGGATGGACTGAATAGACCGCGGTGAGTTCCCGATCCGAAATAATGGTCCTGATGAGCTCAGCCAAGGGCAAACGATATGAAAGAAGGCGCCAAGATCTGATCTGCTCCCCCGCGGATTTCACATATTCGTTTTCGGAAGACAAAAAATGCTCAAGAGTCGGTTTATTGCCATAGAAAAGATCAAAAATTTCTGAGTCAGTGAGTCCGAAAATCGGTGATCTTAGTGCTGCCAATAAAGAGATCTGTTGTCTTTCATCACAGAGGTATTGAAGCAGCTGTATCATCTCCATGACTTCCTGACAGCGGTAAAATCCCCTACCCCTGTGAACTTTGAAAGAAAGGCCGGCTTCTCTCAATACATTTTCAAAGGTCCTCAGATGCGTATAAGAGAAGAAGAGAATTCCAATACTCAATTGATTCCTTTCTATCTTTTCTCTGATATCCTGGTACTCTTCAAATTCGAATTTTTCTTTTCCATGTTTTCCGAGAAGATTCTCAATAATATCAGCCACCAAAGTGGCTTCTCTGTCGACCCGGTCTTTTCGTGACAATGAGTCTCGAATCAGATAGCAGGTGGCTGAACCCTTCCCTCCGGATGCGCCATTCTCCGGCATGGTAATCGCCCTTGGAGCTGTTTCATAGTCATGCAGTTTCTCTGCGCCCTTATTGCTGAATATATGATCAAAGGCGGTGTTTATGAATTCTATGGGACGACTATCCGCTCGAAAATTGTGAGGGAGGTATATATCACCCATGAGGATCTTTTTTTTCTCGGAATAAGGTAGGGCTTCGAAGGCGGCTGTCTGCTTCTTGTGTAATTCAGGATAATCATGTTCGATGACTCGGAGGCGAGCATCTATTTCCGGAATCTCCCAAAACATTCGATCCGGTCTTCCATGATTGGATCGGAGTATGCTTTGTGTGCTATGTTCGAAGACTGTGACGTCTCCTCCTCGGAATCTATAGATAGCCTGTCTCTTATCTCCTACCACAAAAAGCTTTCCTGGCTGTAAAAGCCGATTCCCGTTTCGTGACCGATCTGAACAGAGCAGACTGATAATCTCCCATTGCACCCTGTTCGTATCCTGAAACTCGTCAACCATGATGTATTTAAATCGACCTTGAACGCGCTTTAGAGCATGTTGGTCCTCACTTTCAAAAAGACCCGTAAGAAACGAATGAGACAGTGTCTCTAAATCGGCGAAATCAAGAACGTTTCTCTTCTTTTTTTCTCTCTCATAGCGCTCCAGGCAGACTTGTGCGACCCCGAGAAATGATTGAAGCTGGTCTTGGAAAATCCTGTCGCCGGACAAGGAAGAGAATATATCAGGGTAAAACGTCTCTACTAAATCAGCGTAAGAAATCTCCTTGAGACCCTTTTTAACAGCCAGTCTCGGCGCTCCGCTTTTCCGCCTCTCATACATTTGTCTGAGGTCCCGGAAAAGATCCGGAACGCCAAAATCCTTCGAAGATGGGGCTGATTCTAACTGACTGAACCATTCTTCCAGCAGTATATGGACTTCGTTTAAATAGGTCTTCTCCCCTCTGATCTCTCTCAATCCTTCCAGATACGGAATAAGACTCTCTTCTTTGATGATGCGGCAGTATTCTCTGAAGACCTCTCCTTTCCAGTCCTTGGTTCGAAAAAGTCTTCTAATGCATTCCTCGACTGACTTGAACTCAAGAGGATGGTCTATAAGGTTTCTTATGGCGTCAAGAAGGCCATGTCGGTTCCCGAAGGATTGCATAAGCGGGAGAATACGATCACGATCATGTTGCCAAATCCGTGCAACACCCGTCTCTATAGCCTCATCCATGATCTTTTTCTGCCTTATACCCTGAATGACACTAAACCCGGGGTCAACACCGGACTCCACAGGATGCTCACGCAGCAGGTTGGCGCAGAAAGAGTGGATGGTGGAAATCCTGTTCTTGTGAAACCGCTCTCTGATCTCTTTGATTCTGCTCTGAAGACCCCCGTTCTCTACGCTCCGATCATAAAGATCCTTCTCGATTCGGCTGATTATCTCATAAATACGGGTCTTCATCTCCTCAGCCGCTTTTTCAGTGAAGGTCAGGGAGAGAATCTGTGGGAGGGCGACTGAATCATCGATCAGTAAAATAAAGCAAAAACGATGACTGAGGATGCGGGTCTTTCCTGCCCCGGGACCGGCAGTGACCACCATGTTCCTCTGGTGATCAAGAGCACAAAATTGTTGAAATGTCAGGTCTTCGAACATTGTTCATTAGAAAAAGGATTCTAGGATTCCAGGGTTCAATGGGGGTGCTCTGTACAATCCGCACACTTGTGGATTTTTTATCAGCTTAGGGATTTACATTCAAGTAGAATGCGTGTAAACAACAGGCAGAGTTTCAGTCAAGAAGCGTAGCATGAATGTGATAGGATTTAATGTAAAGGACAATCACGAGACAGCCTCACTCATCCTGGCCGCAGGCAGAGGCAGCCGAATGACAGGCTTTCAAGGAAATAAGACCTTGCTTCCTCTTATTCCCACTGGATCCTCCCTTGAAGGGAACCAACCCATCCTGCTCCATATCCTGAATAGGCTCCCTCCTGGCCCAAAGGCCGTTGTGGTTAGTCATAAGAAAGAAGATGTCATTCGTATCACCCGATCCCGCGGTCTTTCCTATTATGAACAACCCTTACTCAATGGGACGGGCGGAGCCCTCATTGCGGCCAGGGATTTTCTTGAAAACCTGGATTGTGAGCGATTAATTGTAACCATGGGGGATGTCCCACTTGTCATGAGAACCACCTATCTCAAGCTTGTTGACGGACTCAAGGATCATGCGCTGATGATCCTGGGATTTCATCCTTTGGACAAGAAACAATACGGTCTCCTTGAGATGGATGAAATGGGTGTAAAGAGAATCATTGAATGGAAGTACTGGAAAGAATATTCAGAGGAAAGACAAAGGCAACTTCAAATCTGTAATTCGGGGATTTATGCCGCGGGCAGAACCGACCTACTCCATTATTTAAGAATCCTGGAAAAAAGACCTCACACGGTTAGAAAAGAGAGAGACGGAAAGATGGTTGAAATAGAAGAGTATTTCATCACAGATCTGGTCGAATTGATGGACGAGGACGGCCTGAAAGTGGGGTGTGTGGTGGTAGAGGACGAAAATGAGGTCATGGGGGTAGATGACCTTCCCTCACTGATAAAAGCCCAGGAGATCTATAAGGCGACCTCTAGCATTACGCCCCAAGAGCAACGTTGACATACTCACTTCCCCGGAGCCGAACTGATCGCCTCCACAGTGAATTCGGATATGTTCTCCGGGAGTTTCTCAAAAATAATCATGAAAGGAATGGTGCCGCCACTCGGTATATTGACATTTGTCCCCTGATCACCCGCTTGATTCTCCTGTCCTTTCTTCAAATCAACGGAAGACATTTCCCTTATCTCTTTTTCAGAAAAGCTGTTCCCAGCATATGCCACGGCTGTTTTGACTGTTTTTCCCTTATCATCCTGTATGGATCCTTTTACGAGGATATAACTGCGAGGTTTGGGGTAGTTATTTGTCACCATTCCCTTGATAACAAAAAGCTGTCCCTCTGTATTGGATTCGACAAAAGATCCAGTCACCGCCCGAAACGAGAGTCTCATGACTCCGGGATCAATCGATTCCTGCCTTTCCGAGGAGTTCCGGAGGGATAAGAAGAGTAGAGCTCCACCGATAGCTATCAGTAATATGATTGAGAGAACAAAAATCAGTATCTTTGGCGATCCCTTTTTCTTCCTTGGAGAAACTGTTTCATCATCATCTGTGAAAGGTTCTGCACCCTCTTCGGAACCGATCCTTTCTGAAACGGATTCTTCTGTTTCAGCTTCCTTTAAAGCCTTTTCAAAAGCCAGATCAAAATCTGCTTTCGCGGAGTCAAGAGGTACCGTATCCTCCAAATCTTGGTCCGGTGCCTTGTCCGTCATCAGCTCTTCATCTGGCATCTTCTTTATCGGATAGGCGATAAAAACGTGTTTACACATGGAACACTTGACCTTAGACCCCTCCGATTTCAATAGAGTCTCGTCAATGCTGAATTTCGATGAACAATTCTCACATTCGATGATCATTTTCATCCTCCTATCAAGAATCAACCGCCTTTCTCATCCAGAACCTGGATTTTCGGGAAACATATATATTCAATCTTTCTTTCCTGTCACAAGGGGGCCCTAGCGCTCGATGATCTGATTCACGATTCCGTCGGCCTTTAGATTGTCATAGAGTTCTTCCGCGCCTTCTTGAGTCACATGGTTGCCGACCATAAGACGAAAATCGGTTTCGGAGTCTTTGATAACGTATGGAGAATAGCCCAGATTTCTCAGTGACAAAATCTTATCCTCAAGTTCGCTCGATGAAGAATAGATACCGATCAAGTTCGCGTATTTTGAGTCCTTCACTCCGGCCCCCTGTAGACCATGTTCCTTCTTGAAGCTTTCGGCGCTTTCGCGATCCTCAAAATGTCCTACAAAGACCCTGTACCAGATTCCGCTAGCCAGCTCAACTTCGGACCAATATGCAGACAACCCTTTTTCTTTGCAAGTCAAGATAAGCTTTTGTGCTTCTTTCAGGTCACGAAAGGCACCGAGCTGCAAGGAAAATGGGTACGAGATCATCTTTACATCTACGAGATCATCCGGCTGATTATCAAAGGATAGGGATGACGGCCCAATTTCTGTCGAGACTTCGGCGACGGAAGGTTTGAGTTCAACCGGCGGTGTTTCAACTTTCGGTGACACATTCACTGAAGTCTTCGCATCTCTCTCGGCTTTGGGCTTTGAAGAAACTGCTGTTGATTCATTTTCGCCGGTCATCCTAGGAATTTCTTTCTTGACTATTGCCTTGATTCTATATTCGGTAACTGGTCCTTCATCCTCCGGCTTGCTAAAAGGATCAATGAGGCCGCTCTGAAAGAGAACGCCCCCAACAAGAGAGCATATTGCCAGCAAAATAAGACCCCGGAGCCCTTTATGCGACTTCTTTGTCAATGGCTTTAGCTGTGCAACATTTTGTTTTTTTTGAAGAATGGCCTTTTTCCCGCTATTTGTTTTTTCTTTCAAAAACGACCAGAATTTGCCATGCGGTCTAGAGTTGCTCCCCTGCTCATCCGAACCATACGCGTAGTAATAATTGTAGGATTTTAGATCTTGAAAATCGGAACTGACCTCAGGTCTCATTCCATTAAGGATGACCCCCATGATATTGCATTTCACCTGCTCCAGCTGGGCGGTTGCCCTCTTCAACAGCCCTCTTGATACTATGCCTACCCGATAAACAAGGAGGACGCCATCGACTTTTGCCGAAAGAATGGCCGCATCTGCCGTGGAAAGAATGGGAGGCGAATCAAAAATGATCATATCGTATTCTTCCTTCGCCTCTTCAAGAAAGTCATTCAAGGCCTTAGATTCGAGCAATTCAGCAGGATTCGGAGGTTTGGGGCCGCTGGTAATAATATGCACGTTATCGAGACCGGGAGTCGTCATGACTTGAGTCTGAGACATCTTTCCCATCACCATGTCCATCACGGTCTTTATGGTTTCGCGCCAGGGCAAATTTCCCATCAAGACATCTGTCAATCCCGGGGTCAATCCCACTCCAAACACTCGGTCGACAGTGGGTTTTCTCAAATCAGATCCCACCAGCAGAATCTTCATTCCGCTTTGAGCCATGGTCAGTGCCAGATTTACGGCGACTACCGTCTTCCCTTCCTTAGGGGATGTACTCGCAATGGCGATGCTCTTCATCCTATTTTCGGCATTGTTGAAGATGACGCTGGTTCTGAGTGCTCGAAAAGACTCGGCCACCATCGATTGCGGCATAAAATGGGAGACCAGATAGATGGACTGGTTCTCCATGGTTTCCATTAACCCATCATCCGGATGCTTTTCCCTAAAACTAATCCGTATGTCTCTCGCGTCAGTCTGAGGTATAATCCCAAGGACCTTGGTTCCAAGGGTCTCTTCCACATCCTCTATTGCTCCCAAAGAGGTATCAAAGGTCTCCACAATGAAGCCGATGACCATGCCGAGAAACAGACCGAGAATAATGCCCGTGCCTCCCGTGGTGACTAATCTTGGGGAATTCGTTGGGAATAGTGGCAAAAGGGCCGGCCTGACAATCTTGACTTCTTCCGGGCTTTCCGAACGTCGAATCAGGGCTTCTTGCTGCTCTGTTTCTAAAAGAGCGGTCATCTCATCCTCACGGTCTACCTGTCTTTTTAGACGGTCATACTCCAGTTTCTTTTCCATGAGGATTTTGCCTTTGCTGTCCACTCTTTGCAGTTCCTTCTCTAAATCAAGTTCCTCTTTTTCAATGCCTGCAATTTGGGACTCGAGTAAGATAACCATTTTTTGTGCTTTTTCAGAGACTTGGTTGCTTAAGGCCGTCACATCCGGATGCTTGGGCGTAAAATCTTTTAGTAGAGTATCTCTCGTAAGAAGTAATTCCACAAGCTCACCGTGAGCGCTCTGATACTGAGTATTGGTAGTGGGTGAAAAAAAGTCCTGATCGGAACCGGATGTGTCTTCCGTAAACCGATTCAGCCGGAGACACAGGCTTTCTAGTTCTTCTCTATCCTTTTGGGCCACTCTGAGTTCATCTTGAATCTGTTGTCTCCTGACCAGGATTCCCTCGCTCTGTAGGTCAATGGAAATCAATTCATTTTCCTGACTGAATCTATTAAATTCATCCTCTGACTCCCGCAGCCTTTTTCGAGCATCGGCAAGCTGTTCGCCAATATGCTGAAGTCTTTTTTTCGTCAGCTTGAGCTGATCCTCTCCGTGAACCTCCTTGTAGGTCAAGGCCACAGTGTTCGCCAACTCCTTCGCGGTTTCCGGGTCCTTGTCCGTGGCAGAAATCTTGAGAATACTGGACCACCCTTCTCTGGTCACATCAACTCTGTCTTGGAGACTCTCAATGATAGGGATGACATTTTCTGTGAGTTGTTCATCCTCCCTAACGGCGCCATGAGGGATGAGTCCCATTTTTTCGGCGACCCTTTGAAAAACCGCGTAACTCTTGATCACCGTCATCTGAGTGTCGATGTCATCGGAGTCAGAGGTAGAATTTGTAGAATAAATCCCTTCCAACGCAGGGGCCTGTTCAATTTCGATAAGCGTGGATGTCGTATAGATAGGTTCAGGAGCCCTTATAATAGCCAAAACGGTAGTGAGAAAACCCAATATTACACCGAAAGTGATGACAATGAGTTTCCTTTTCTTAAGGATACGCCAGTATTCTCTTAGGTTTATATCATATTGCGCCAAGACTAATCCTTGCCCTTTGTAACCATT
>JAFGFY010000160.1 GCA_016930795.1 Deltaproteobacteria bacterium | reverse complement strand
ATGGAACCCAGGTTCTATACCATGCCGGCTGAACGGGAAGTCACGATTCGTGACTTGTTGACACATACATCGGGAGTCGTCTGTGGTCCAATCAGTATGAGCCAGCAGGTAAAAGTGACTTTTAAGAGAGGCGAGACCCTGGCGGACTACATTCCCAGGCTCGGCAGCGTACCGCTCGAATTTCAGCCTGGTACGAGATGGGCTTACAGTGCGGAGGCGGGAATTGACACCCTGGCTCGCATCGTGGAGATCGTCTCAGGCCAACCCTTCGATAAATTTTTGCACGACCGATTATTCGGACCTCTAGATATGAAAGATACTTACTTTTATCCTGCTGAAACACTCGAGTCCCGTATCTCAACGCTCTATCAGAAGACTCCTCAAGGATTGCAGAAACAGAACGAAATGCCCTTTGTGAACGGTACATACCTGTCGGGCGGAGGGGGATTGTTCAGCACGGCCGAAGACTACCTGCGGTTCGGCCTGATGCTGGCCAATGAAGGGGAACTTGATGGTAAGAGGGTGCTGGGTAGCAGAACCGTTGAAATGATGAGGTCCGTCCACATCCCGGACTCGCTGCCGGGCAGGAGGCCGGGAGAAAGTTACGGTCTCACCGTACGTGTTATCAGTAACCCTGGAGCGGCCGGAACCGCGCTGTCAAATGGCAGCTTCGGGTGGAGCGGCGCATTCGGAACACACTTCTGGGTAGATCCGGAAGAAGAGATTGTGGCCGTTCTAATGACTCAGGGAGGCAGTATTGAATTGACCGTTGATTTTGAAATAGCCGTCATGCAAGCTGTCGTCGATTAGGGCGTGCAGGAAACAGTCACCTTGAAAAATCGGTCGACAAGACTGGAAACTCACTTTAAAGAGATCACCGCTTAACCCATTTGATTTGAGTTCATTTCCTATAAAGAAATATCAGATACAGTCTGCTTATTGAAAAGAGCCTCATACTCACCATTTATCAGTAAAGGTCCCCTCCATGAGTCAAGAGTCTGTTTGAGGCTCTAAGATGCATGGGAGATCCTTTAATACTCCCGCCGGAAGGAAAGATACAAGTTGCTGAAATATGCACACAAATACAACAAGGAAATATGAACATGAAAATCGTTTTCCATGAGCGTTATTTCAACTCCGGTTATTCGACAGACCCTGCGGCTTCTGAGGGACGTTTAGATGGGATCATGGCATTGATAAGAAGTGAGCCCGATCAATATGAGATCATGACGCCGGATAGGGCCGGTGAAGCTGATATACTTAGAGCACATGACAAGGATCATTTGGAGTATATCAAGAGAGATCTCCTTCTCTATGAAATAGCGGCGTTAGCCGCCGGAGGGGCCATCATGGCCGCTGAAGCGGCATATGATGGAGACCCTGCTTTTGGAGTGATTCGGCCCCCTGGGCATCATGCTTCGTCGGATTCATGCTGGGGTTTCTGTTACTTCAACAACCTGTCCATAAGCCTGCTGAAGCTCTTTTCACAAAAGAAAATAGAAAAAGCCTTTATCCTTGATTTTGATCTCCATACAGGGGACGGGAATATCAATATTCTCCAGAATCGCAAGGACGGATTTAAAGTCTCTATACTCAACCCCCTTTCATCAGAAAGGAGAGAGTATCTTCAGGAAGTCGAGGAATACATAAATAACCTTGGGGATGTCGATATCTTTGCCGCGTCCGCAGGCTTTGACCAGGGGATTGACGATTGGGGCGCTCTTTTATATCCGGAGGATTACACAAGGCTTGGAAAGTTGATGAAGGAGTATTCTGAGAAGATCTGTAAAGGGCGAAGATACGCGATTCTCGAAGGTGGCTACAATCATGAGGTCATCGGTCTAAACGTAGATTCCTTTTGTAAAGGATTCGACTAAAAAACGGTTCAGGCCAAGGCAACGATGGGGGGAGTTCTTGAATGCGAGTATTCAGAATCCTGCACGGCGCCCTGATCATCTCTTCCCTGTTTTCATTTGACAACAAAGAAGGCATTCTCCTAAAATGCCGTCACAACCCACGGTATGTAAACCCTTAATTGACGAGTCACGGTGTCTTATTAAACCATTTTTTAAGGAGGGTATCTCAGATGAAACGAATGGCACTATTGTTTACGGTAATCTGCTTGATGGCATTGGGAAGCGTCCCGGCAGCCGACACGCAGGCAGACGGGTCCAGCTGCACGCGCGAGGCCCTAAAAGGCTTCATCGATAAGTACTTCGCCGCCCTTGAAGCGCATGATCCGTCCGGACTGCCCCTTGCTTCGGACGTGAAATATACTGAAAACGGCGTCGAACTGCCCGTCGGGAACGGCTTTTGGCAAACAGCCGGGAAGACCTTACTCCGGCGTGACCTGATCGATACACAGAAATGCGGGACCCATAGCAACGTGGTGATTGAAGAACCCTTTGATCCAGAGATCATAGGTCCTCCCGCGATGGCCCTGCCGGGGATGAAGCCCAGGGAACTGCCGGAAAAAGGAACTCCACGCCCCATCATGTACGGCGTCCGCCTCAAAATAGAAAATGAAAAGATATCCGAAATCGAGGCGATCATCGCCCGCGAACATGAATTCGCCTTTAATGTTGAAGGACAACTCGCGACAAAGGACCAGGATTGGGAGTCTATTCTGCCGCCCGCGGATCGGAGTTCGCGCCTGGCCATGATGGCCGCGGCAGATGATTATTTTGACATGTTCGCGGCCGAACCCGTGGTCCATACACCGTTTGCCAGTCCCTGCGATCGGTGGGAAAACGGCCTGCAGACGACCAAAACCGGAATGTCTACACTTGCCGGGGAAGACGGCCAGGCAGCGGCGATGAAGGATCACGATTGCACACCCAAAGGCCTTGTTATTTCAAACCACGGCCCGCGGCGATTCCTGGTTGATGTCGAAGCAGGGGTTGTTGTCGCGTTCGTTCATTTCGCCGGCGGTCTTCCCGATTTCCATGTATTCAAGATGAGGAACGGCGGGGTTGAACTGATCAACGCGGTTATAGGCGCCGGATCCCCATCCATGGGCTGGCCTGACGAATCGGCTTGCAAAGAATAATTGGAAGCTGGAAATCACCCATCAGCTTCTCCAGAACCGCTCAAGCCGCGCCGCCATGGCGCGGTTGTTCCTGATGACCGTGGGACGCCATCCGACGGGAAACAGGGATCGATACTCGCTCCTTGTGAAACGATCATCAATCAGCAGGACGACACCGCGATCCTCGTCTGAACGGATGACCCGCCCTGCTGCCTGAAACACGCGGTTTATGCCGGGATACACATAAGCGTATTTGAACCCGTTACTGGACAAGCCATCATAGTAGTCCTTGATAAGATCCCTTTCAGGGCTCAGGGCCGGGAGCCCAACGCCCACAATGATTGCCCCTGACAGGCGTTCCCCCACAAGATCAATTCCTTCACCAAAGATCCCTCCCATGATAACAAAACCGACCAGGCTATCCGGATTGTCTTCGGAGAACCGCGCAAGAAAGTCCTCCCGATCACTTTCCAGCATGGCCGGCGTCTGGACGATGGTTTCCACTTCCGGGCATTCCGTTAAAAAGCGTTCATGTACCATAGCAAGATACTCATAGGATGGGAAAAAAACCATGTAGTTCCCGGGCCGTTGGCACACCACTGTTCGTATGGCCTGATAGACATCTCCCTTGGTTCGGTGCCGCTGCCGGTAATAGGTGGAAATATGATCAGAGATCAAGATGGAAAAATGCTTGGCCGGAAACGGAGAAGGCACTTCGAGCCAGTCAGTGGTTTCTTTACAGCCGAGAATATGCCTAAAATAGTCGGCAGGTGTTATGGTCGCAGAGAAAAACACAACAGACCTGCATCGATTGAGGATTCCTGCAAGATGACGCGAAGGGTCTATGCAAAAGAGCTTCACAAACAGATCCCTTTTCTCTCTCTCAAAACGGGTGACATGGCCTTCATTGTAGTATTCTGAAATCCGTAAAAACCCAAGAACATCATAATAGAGGGCCAAAAGGTCATCTCGAAAAGGAGTTGGCCTGTTTTCAGCAAGCCACTTTTCGGAGAGCTTAAGGAACCGCCTCAGGCGGGGATAGAGATCAACGGGCGGCGCCTGCTGGGATCGGGCGCCCCCCTCTTCTTCGCATTCCTTTCGTGCCTTGACCATCCAAGCGTTGATCCGACCTATACTTCTGTAGATATTGGGCAGCGGGTCTTTCAGCAAACGCCGCACATCCATAAGCACCTTTTTTCGCAACGCTGCGGAAAACATGTCTCTCGCCCGGTCAACCAGGTTATGGGCTTCATCAATAAGCAGTATGTAATCCGTTCTCTTTTCCAGAAAGAACCGCCTGAGGAAGACGCGGGGATCAAAGACATAATTGTAATCGCAGATGATACAATCGACCCAAAGGGATAGATCCAGAGAGAATTCGAACGGGCATATCATATAAGTTTTTGCGGCCTCTTCAATGGCTTTTCGTGTATAGGCGTCTGTTTCGAGAAAGGTTTGTTCCACGGCTTTGTCAATACGGTCATAGTATCCCCTGGCGTATGGGCAATCCTCGCCTGTGCAGGTCTTGTCCGGATTCGGGCAGATCTTCTCTTTTGCCGTTATGGTGAGCGACTTGAACCTGAGACCCTTTTGTCTCAATTCGTCCATGGCCTGTTCCGCGGCTGCTTTTCCCGTTGTCCTGGCTGTAAGGAAAAAGATCTTAGCGCCATTCCCCTGACCCATGGCCTTAATGGCCGGAAAAAGGACGGCCATGGTCTTGCCGATACCCGTGGCAGCCTGAACCATCAACTGTGTGCCGTCCTTTATGGCCCGGTATACATGGACGGCCATTTTTCGCTGCCCTGGTCGGTATCGGGGAAATGGGAAATCAAGGGCGGAGATCGATTCATCACGCTCGCGCTCCCATGAGATTATCCTATCCATCCATTCCAGGTACGGCCCTACGATTTCATGAAAAAACCGTTCCAACTCCGGAAAAGAAAATGATTTGCGCCTCTCCAAAGCTTCTCCGGAAGGCAGATGATAATAGGTGATCTGGGCGTCGATCTCATCCATATGATGCGCCGCGGCATACATGTAGGCATAAATCTTCGCCTGCGCCCAATGGGACAGGTTCTCCTGGTCTGCCACCTTCTCAAGATCGCCCAGGGTCGTTTTGATTTCATCGATAATGACCCGACCATGCTCTTCAAAAATCCCGTCTATCCGCCCGGTGATGTTCAGACAGATGGTTTCTGTTTCCCTGATATGACTGATGGGAACTTCAGCTGTGTAATTCTCCGGTCGTGTATGCTGTACGGCCTGATGACCATAAATACCCTCCACAGGGCGGTTTGGACCCATAAACCCGAGGGATATATCCCCTGAGCGGGACGCATATTCCACAAGGCTTCTAACGCTGACTTGTATGTTTGATTTCATGGATATTCGTCGCCTAAAAAGGTCGGTCTTTTTGAAGGAACATCAGATGGTCACGATCTGCAGACCCCTCTAAAAGGGTACGGAAGAATCGGAAAGGCTCTTCTTTTTGATGGAATATAGAGAAATCCCCCTTGCGAGTCAACAAGCAGGGAACGTCAACATCAGGTACATGGCTGACTTATGTATTTACAGTCACCAGCCGGTGTTTCATTCTGAAAAATACCTCTCAGCAAATTTAATAAACACAGGCCAATTAGGGTCCAAAGTGTGACCGCCCGCATGTTGCCGAAACGCGATCTCCCCCTCTATCACTGTCGTCTCTTGGGGCGGATATTCTGTTATTCCCAAGCTCTTTTTACCCAAAAGCTCATAAACCGGACCGGCATGGACTCCTGCTAAAAACATCCCTCTTGCATCTATCCATTGACCTTCCACATCAGGCGACCCTGCACTGATAAACACCGGTCGTGGAGCGCACAGGGCGACCAGTTCATGGGCATCAACCGGCAAATCCAGTGGTGTCAATGGTCCCGCGTATTTGATGAAATTCGGGGCAAACCAGTGGTATTCTTCTGAAGAAGCCAGGTTCTCTACTTGTTCTCCGAAAACCCTACGAAGTATCTTTGCGCCTCCCGCTCCTGATGAGCCGATAAAGCCTATAGCGATACGGGGCTCGTATGCTAATGCCACAATGGCCGCTTTACCATAACGGGAAAGACCCGCAATAGCGATTCGTGTCTCATCTACCTGAGGATCTGTTTCAAAATAGTCCATTGCCCGGCATGCGCCCCAGGCCCATGCGCGCAGTGCTCCCCAGTCGTCAAGCTTCCGAGGCTTCCCTTTATTGACCAAGCCGATAATCCCTTGCCGAAGACCGGCGCCGTGATCATCCTGAATAGAGGTGGGAACCAAAATGGCATAGCCCCAATCCTTTGACAAGACCTGCTGCTGCCATGATAGCCCATCCTGCTGTGGTCTCCTCAACCCCCCGGGAAACTCCCAGCCGAATTCAATAACAACCGGCACAGGCGCGATTATGGTTTTAGGCGTTGTGAGTGTCAATCGTATGTCCACAATGATTGCCGGATATTCAGAATGATCGACATGTCCAACAAGCTGCTTTGTGGTGACCGGGCAATCACCGTTGACTGTATCTTTTTCACTGATGACCTCCCAATCCACGGTCGGCGTCCTTTCAGGAACCCGCCCGTATATTTCTCTGTCAAAATCTTCAAAAATCTCTAGTTTTCGTTTTTTCCACTCCTCTGTTGTCTTGACGATCCTACCGTTTTTGAATAGAAGCGGATCCGGTAGAGAGGTGAATGGTGTTGCTTTTGACTCATCCGTGTTTGCCGCGTTGGGCGCCCGGGGGTTGCCTGATGGACCGGGACGAAGCTCCGTTATACCAAGCAGCCTCATCATCAATTGATGATCTTCTTGACTCAACTTGTTGAGGCGTTCTCTCTCTTCTTGGGACCATTGCGCGAGAACCTGGAGCGCCAGGAAAATGATAAAAGAGAGAAAAAGAATCGACTTCTTTATCACGATAGATTTCCTTATATTTTTTTGCTTTTAATTATATTTATCCCAAACAAGGCCGCTATTGTCTTTCAAGCACCTTGATGATATTAACCGGTTTCCCGTCCCGATACATACCCGTCAAGGTTTGTCTCATGGTCTTTCCGTCCTCGCTGACCACTTTATGGTACCGGGCCGCTTGTAAACCATTCTTCATGATGTTCACGCACCAGTGACCTGGTTCAATCAGTGTTTGAACATAGATGACTCCCTCGTCAAGCGTCCTGGAAAGACACTTGGCAAATCCGCCTTGCTTCGGCCATGTCCATACAGCGGTATATAGAGAGCCATCTGGATTAATGGTCTTTATAGACAGTTCTATCAAATCTCCCTCGATTTCCCGGTAGGTATTGATATCTTCTTTTATCCCCTGTTGTTCAGCAGGAAAACTAGATTTCTCAAGATTGGTCTTCCATGTCCCTATGATGGGATCAGCTGCCCAAAGGGTCCCGGGAAAAGTAACAATAAGCAGAATAAGAATGATTTTTCGCATAGTCTCCTCCAAGTGTGGTGTTGTGAATGGATTGAATCTTCATTTTTTGGTGATTTGAGCTGATGTTACGCGCTTAGCTCCTAAAGCGCGGATTCGTGCATCGTTGTTCCCATCAGCCAAATTTTTCTGGTTATATGCATACCACATTATATGCATTATTGTCATTTCATCATTTTTTAATGAAACCTGAACCAATCAAAATCAGCATATCCTTCGCTGTCTGACATATTGGGGTTTATATTAAATAGCCCTACTTTTGCGCCAATCCAAGTGCTCGCCGTCGCCCTGAATTCTTTTCCAATCGGCTGATAATCCACATTATCAAAGCTGTAGAAAAAATGACATCCCAATTTTTCATCCACATCAACTCGCAGGAAACACACATTCCTCTGAATGCCGATTGATTCGATGAGTTGGGTTTTATCATATCCTTGAAAATAGGTGCCTGTATACATGCCGAGTTGTAACCCGTTTGATGTTTTCATTAAAGCAATAAACGCCCACTCTCTTCCCATGATCAGCAATCCACTTTTTTCGTTGATTTGGTCAGGTCTGAATGCCATTTTCGTGGATACAGTAAATGAGGGGGCTGGAAATTTTTGCAATAACAGATTTGGAGCAAACCACAGATTTCCATTTTGAGTCAGGTTTTTGACTGCGTACAAACGCAAGCTTCCGGAATTTTCATTCAAAGAATACCATTCTAATTGGGGATTGGCATGCCACTGCCACTGCAAACCAATATGATCTATGTCGTACTCATCGGACGTCTGCGGTACAGTAATTGGAAAAGAACGGCCGACATCTGGCTTTTGCCATTTCGATACAGGTTCCCCGATGCCATCATTATTGATGTCTGATCCCACATAAGGCCAGCCATCTTTCCAGATCACCGGCTGCAAATGAATGATACGTCCATAGGCTCCTCTGTCCTGAAAATGAACAAACCACGATTCGCCGGATCTTAGATCGACGATTCCACCCTGATGCGGACCATTGATGTTCGTATTCCCGGTGTGTAAAACAATTTTATCCTCATAGGGTCCATAGATATTTTTCGAACGCAGGACTGTCTGCCACCCTTTTGGCACACCGCCGGCAGGAGCGAATATATAGTAATAGCCATCTTTTTTAAGGAATTTCGGCCCCTCTATAATAGGCTGCCTTTCCTTATCATGAAATATAATCGTACCATTATCCAATATCTTTTTGCCGTCTGTGCTCATGCGGTGTAAGTAGAGAATATCAGCCCTCAGTTTGCTTCTCACCAGATAGGCGTCACCGTTTTGATCCCAAAAGGGGCACGGATCCTCCCACAATTCCACGTCAACAATATGTTCAAGATCCCAGATTCCAGCAGGGTCTTTTGTTGTCGCGACAAACAATCCTTCATGCGGTGTGCAAAAATAGACATAAAACAAACCATCATGAAATCGTATCGATGGTGCCCATGACCCTTCTCCATGCGCCGGTTTATCAAATTTTTCAAACGGCAGTTTTTCATAAACATGTCCTATGATGCGCCAGCCAATTAAATCTTTTGAGTGCAATACGGGTATCCCTGGCATACAATTAAAACTGGAAGCCACCATATAAAAATCGTCGTCTACTCGAATTACATCAGGATCAGAATAATCGGCGAAGATGATTGGATTTTTATAGTGAGCGTTTCCTAAATCTGGTAACCATTCTTGAGCGAAAAGGGTGGCTCCACTAAAAATAGTGATAAGGCATTGTAGTATGATCAATCGCAATTTACTGAATCTCCATATTACATATCAAGAAATGGTGATATTGCTGGATAACCCCCCTCACTAGGGGGTTATCCGGCATCTGGATAATAACGGGAAATAGTAATTATCCTCCCGCTAACGCCTGGAACAGTTGTCGATCCCCCATTGGAGGTTCTAACCCATTGATTCTGTAGTCTTCACTTTAACCAAGGTATAGACTAGCCCTCGTGAGGCACGACACCTAATCAAAGGGGATATGAAAGCTAAATGAAATGGGGCCAATTCGGAACTTATTGATTCTTTTCACTAAACGATAGAGTCATCGCGATGGCGATGAGTGCCAGATTGCTACACGTTTTTGAGTATGCCGCCGCATGAATCTCCAGGAATGAACCTCCCAATAATGTAGAGACGACAGCCAACACAAAACTTAGTGCCGAAATACCGATTAATACTCTTATTAAACTTTTCATCGTTCCCTCCCTTTCTTTCAAGTGAATTCCATTCCTTTCTAATATGTTACCGTGGCCCAACCCCTTCTCTTCGAATTCTTTTTAGGGGGTAGAATCGAGAATGCTCCGCCTTATATCAATTACTTCCCGCAGCCGAACCCCATCCCAGTTAATAGTCATGTCTGGCGCAGTGCGCCTCGGACACGCTCAGGCAGCTTGAGTCGTATCCATGAATTCAACACGCGTAACCATACGGAAAGGGCGCACGCAACTACGCGGGATGTCGGCTTAACCCACAGCGAAAGATCGGCAACATGGCAACCGCGCCGAGCCTTGAGCCCGTAAAGCTCTCGTCCAAAGTTCATAATCTGAACGCCATCAGAGATAGCATCAGCAATGGGTCTATATTGGGCTAAATTGAAGTAGGTGAAATCGTTGCCGGCAAGTTCGTGATCAACTCCTACCAGTGGTAAATTCACGACGTAGCCGCGCTTAAGAACGACGGATACTCCGGTGATATTACCGTTTTTCTCCGCAATGTACAGAAGTGCATCATCGCCGAGGTTTCGCTTAAGTTGAGAGAAGAACTCCGGTCGGAAGCTGAAAGGTCTTCTATTATGTCGCAACGAGTTGTTTTCGAGGATGCGATGTAGCCTGTTTTGGTGTGGAAGGGGATCATCAAGGAGGCGAATCTCGGTGCCGCGCTTGCGGTTCTGGTTTATCTGTCTTCGGATATCCTTGCGCGCATCACGTGAAACCGTATTGAGATGTCCAAGATACTCGTCGAACGTCGACCACTCTATGTTTAGGAAATTGGTTGGAATGTGCCTTCCCTTCAGATACACTCTGGCTCTGAGCTCTGCATAAAGCTCAATTTCTGTGCTCATGACTTGGAGAAACGCCGGCACGCAGCCTTCGGAATGCGCTGTACTTTCGATCGAATCAAGGAGAACGCGAGTCAACTTGTAGCGCTGTCTGGATGTTGTATCAGGATCGAAGATGAGATGCGTCCCGAAGCTATGCAACGGACCACATACAAGGGCAGGATGGAGACTTATCCCGAATTTCGTGGCAAATGGTTTCAACTTCCCGAAAATCATGTGATCGAGTGTTTCTATCATGTCGGTCGAGGGCACGATGGCGCAAAGCGCGGCTGCGACGATATCGTCTCTCTCGTGGACTGCGACATAACGTGGCTGGATAGGTACTACAGATGTAGCCTCTACAGTACGAAGCCAACCGTGGCTGGCCATGACGTTGTCACCTGCAAGACGATCCCATTGGGATGGGGCCAGCTCGTCGATCTGGTGGTGAACGCGAAGATTCACTGTTTTGCACCTTCTTTTCCAAACATAATAGGGTCAGGTCTCCGATTGACTTTTGTTGACCTTTTTCAATAATCAACTGGTGAGATCTTCATTCTTTCTTTTCAAAAAGATTCGAATAAAACCTCCTGACATAATTCTCGGGTATCTTATCAACCGGATATGATCCGTGCATCAGAACATGGCTCCACTGGCCTTCTTTTTTTTCCAGAACCCCGGTTTGAAAAACGTTTTCCAAACAAAATTCCATACCCTTGTAGGAACCGCAGTCATCGAGAAAACATGAATACCACGCTAAATCTCCGGAGCTGGAAAATTTTATGCGCAAATCCTTAAATTCAAAGCGGGTTCCTCGGAAATCAGGGTCCTTCCACTGTTCGGCATAAACCTTAAAACTATCCAGTCCGACCACCAGACTGTCTGAAAACACCCAGAAATGAAACATATTGTCGTCCCATAGGCGGAACATGGCGTCGAAATCCTTTTCTATTGCCCACCCGATCGTTTGTTCGATGGTCTCTTTCACCGTGTCATACTCTGTCGATGTGATCTCTTGAGAAATCCCCCTGCCGGCAAAACCCAGTGAGAAAAACAAAACAATAGAAATCGTCATGAATTGTGCTTTCACCATATCTCTCCTGTTTTAATATGATAGATTATATGTAAATACTGCAGTACTCGTTCGAGAGATTGTATAACCGAGCAATGACCCTGATAGCCGATAACGAGCGAAGAGAGAGGCAGGCCATTCCGCGTAAAATTGCAGGTTATCTTTTGAATTGAATATCATATTCGATGGATAATCGCTTAGCGACTTTCTCTAGTGCCTTATCGAATGTCCATAAAGGAGTTTCAGAAATAAGCGCTGAGGCAAGCAAATGAACATCAATATAGCCAATTCCTTTATTCATCATTTTGCGGTATTCAATAAATTCCATAATATCGTCATTATCAAGAATTTCTGTTGTCGGCAGATCATTAAGCAAGCTCATAATTTCATGTCTGTTTTTCATGCCTCCACAAGCCAGTTCACCTATAATAAAGGGATGACACGCTACTAATCCTTGCTCAAGTAATTGGGCGAGTCTTTTTTCGCCTTCCCTCAAGTGTTTGATCCATATAGATGTATCAACAAGAATGAAATCAGACATCCGGGGATCTCCTGCGCGGAATCGATTTTAAGCCTTTTTCACTCCCTCCCAATTTCGCGAGTCGTTTACTGCTTTCCTTTGCTATGAGTGCTTCAAGCCCGAGTCTTACCAAAGAGGTCTTTTCTTTAATTCCGGTTAATTTTGATGCCTTTTCAATAAGGTCATTCTCTATATTTAAAGTTGTTCTCATTTGCGCCTCCTTTGTATGCAATTTATATGCATATGATGATGCTATTTATTTATGCATTTGTCAAGGAAAAGGAGCAAAAAGATTATGCCCCAATAACAGGATTGGCAGGATTATTTGCCAGGTTCGAGTTTATCGGGTTGTCAAATTGATGAATAATTTTATGTGTGACAGTGATTATAAAAGGGTTCCTACA
Organism: Deltaproteobacteria bacterium; assembly: GCA_016930795.1. GTDB lineage: Bacteria > Desulfobacterota > DSM-4660 > Desulfatiglandales > HGW-15 > JAFGFY01. Next base: position 1,251 of record JAFGFY010000160.1, on the reverse strand, counting down.
GCCTATTTCTTCACCATATCATACATCTGCATGGTGGAACTGCGGTGCATCCCCATCAGACCCAGGGGGACCTGCTGTTCCAGTTCCTCGATCGTCCAGCGGCCTTCACCGTATTTTGTTATAGAGCTCTTGAATTCCGATTCCGAATATAGAAAAACACTTTGTCCTCCGACAAAGAACACTGAACCGCTTATTTCGGAGGCTTCATCGGTTGACAGGTAGCAAATAAACGGTGCGAGATCATCCGGGCTCGGGGCGCCGTCCAGGGGCAGTCTATAATTGTCGTAAACCCATGGACCTTTGCCTTCCGGCATCGCCTTTTCATACGCGGTTATCTCAAACGAGGCCCTTGTCTGTGCATTGGGGGCAAAGGCGTTGCATGTGATGCCGAATTGTATGACCTCCTGGGCCACTGCATAGGTAAGACCAACCACGCCCGCGTTAGCTGCCGAGTAGTTGGCCTGACGAATTCCCCCGCCGTTGAAGGCCCCTGAGGTGCAGTTTATAATCCTGCCGAACCGCTGTTCAATCATGAAAGGCAGGGCGTGGCGGATACAGTTAAAATGGGCCTTTGGTTTTACATGGCATACCTTATCCCATGTCTCTTCGCTCATTTCCCAGATGGGACTGAAGGCGAAAGTCCCTACAACATTGACAAGGATATCTATCCTTCCGAAATGATCAATGGCCGTCTGAATAAGCCCTTTTGCCGTGTTAAAATCACTTGTATCGCCGAAAAACGGAACCGCCTTCCCTCCGCCGTCCCTTATAATTTTGGCAGTGGTTTCGGCGTCTCCTGCGGCAGACTCAGACATTTGCTTTAGTGCCTCTTTCTCCTCATTGCTTAAATTATTCACGAGAGCGTCATCCATAATAGCAAAACCCGTTGATCCGGGCTTGCGGTTGTTTGTTACGACTTTAGCTCCTTCTTTACCCATGGCGATAGCAATGCTACGACCGATACCTTGACCCGATCCAGCCACAACAGCAACCTTCCCCTTTAAATTTTCATCCATTTAAAAAACCTCCTTTGGAACTATTTCATCTTCTTTATATTAACAAAATTAAGGTCATTAAACGAAAAGCTTATGGTTTTCACGATCTGCGATAATTTACCCTTAAAATTTACCAGACTCTTTTCAACTAATTTGGAGAAGAACCAAAAATCTAAACTTTTTTCCTTTGCGATCATGACCACGGGAGACTGAAACGCTTACAAAAGTTATCCCTGTCTGTGTCATTCCGGAATAT
>JAFGFY010000017.1 GCA_016930795.1 Deltaproteobacteria bacterium | reverse complement strand
TCTGGCCCTTATCATATCGGTAATGCTGAAGGCGGATTGAATCAGGCCAATTTCCAGGGAAGATGCGCCCAAGGTGTTGGTGTAGATGGGAATAAATGGAGAGACAATGCCCATACCCAGCATGGATATGAACATACTTCTCGTAATGACTACAAAAGCTTTTTTGTTCATTCGGGATTTCTCGAATCCCTCCGAATCTCATGCCGAATTCATCGCTTCTCACACCGTGCCTTCATTCCGTAGAACGAGTTGACATAGTGGAGGCATTGCAGTTGATAAGAAGCTCTTTTTTGGAGTGTGAGTATAGGAGAGCCTCGACTTGTGTGTCAAGTGAAGGATGGTCACGCGATAATGTTGGTGGTTCTGAAGGGAAAAAATAGAAAGCTTATGAGGTGAAGGAAGAGGTGTTTGATCTTCTTGAAACATTTAGGGTTTATTATTCCGCATGGTTGTGTCCGTTCTAAAAACATGTTGACATCCTCATCAAGTCCTATAGTATTCCGACCAACAGGGATGGGACTTATCGTCCTGAATTGCTGAACAATAATGGGACAAAGGCCTATGCAAGAGAGACAACCATCACGTAGGGAGAGGATTAACAGACGCTTCAAGTTCCTTTCTTGGCCTCTGACTGTCTTCGACGAATCAGTAGAACTCCGTAAACACGACTTTCCTTTGAAAGAGGCTGCAAAGAAGACTCGGTTTCCTGTAAGGGCATTGAGGTACTGGTGGGCAATATGTGCCATCCAGGAAGAGACGCGACGGTTAGGCCGTTCCCCGATTATCGCCGACGCGGGTTGTGATTTGGGTACTCTTAAAAGATTCTCTCCCGATATCAAGGGGTCCCATTGGGTCGGGATGGATCTTCCCGATCAACTCCGTTCCAATCAGAAACACCTGGAATTGGCACGCTATGACAAGCTTCTCTCCTGTAATCTTGACTCTGGAATTCCCTTAAGTAAATCATCTGTGGATATTGTTATCTGTTTGCACGTACTGGAACATCTTCCCCGACCTGAATTCACTATCAGAGAACTGGCACGAATTCTTCGGCCTGGTGGATTAATGCTACTAGGCTACCCCGTGCTACCGAGAGGGCTGGCCCATCTTCGTGAATGGCAATTCTCAAAGCAATTGAAGAGCGGTAAGCGCAAACAGGGCGGACATATACAAGCCTTTTGGCCAAGCCGGTCTCGCCGCCTTGCCGAGCAGGCCGGGCTGCAAGTGGAATTCATGGTCGGCTCTCACCTTTTTAGAAAATCGGGTAGTCATTTGGAGAACCACTCCGCCTGGATCCGTTTGAACCAAATATGGGGTGCGCTATTCCCTTCTTTGGGCCGCGAGATATGTATTCAACTGCGGCGCAACACCTGATTTCTTTTTCCATGCGCCACCAAGGTCTCTGTTAGGCCTGTTTCAACACCGTCAATCCTTGCATCTTTTTCTGGATTTTGCCTTTTGACTTTTGTATTCTTTGGCCAAGGTGACTATTCAAGCGGAATGTTCTTTGGTTTTTTCGCCGATAAAAACTCAATGCCACCTCGGGATGATGAAGCATAAGCGGCACGTCTTGGCGCTCGATTTGGGCTGAAGTATAAAATCAGGGAGGGTTAATATGGCTGAAAGAATTAAGTTTGATAAGCATATTCAAGACTCGACCATTCACAATCCAATGATGGATAAACAACTGGATACCCAGGCTCTGGAGATCCGCAAAGATCCGTTGACCGGCGCGCAGAGTGTATTCAATCCTCGCCTGGAAGACAAAGTCTCGATGTTTTATGAGAAGAGTGATACCGCGCTGATTGAAAAATTGGCGGAAGCAAGCCGGGCCAATTGTTTTTTGTGCGGTGACACATGGAAAGAGATGACGCCCACTTATCCAAAAGATCTGATCCCGGAGGGGCGTATCCAAGTTGGTAAGGCAGTGCTGTTTCCCAATCTTTTCCCGGTGGCACAAATCCATGCAGTGATAAGAGTGGGAGATAAACACTATGTGCCGCTTTCTGAGTTTGATCTGCAAACCGTGGGAGATGCGTTTGAAACATCTCTGGAGCTGGCCCGGAAACTCACAACAGCCGATATGAATGTCAGATACCTGACGGTCAACGGAAACTATTTGGGGCCGGCCGGAGCCAGTATCGCGCATCCGCATTTTCAGGTCGTGGGTGGTGATGTTCCCTTTACATATCTTGAGAAGATAATGGGCCTTAGCCGGCAGTACTTACAAAAGCATGGGTCCTGTTACTGGTCCGATCTTATGGATTTGGAAAAGGAGAAGGAAGAACGTTACATCGGGACTACCGGCTCGGTGGAATGGCTGGCGTCTTTTTCCCCTTCCGGAACCAATGAAATAATTGGCGTGCTGCCGAAGCGGAGTCAGTTTTTGGAACTGGATGGAAACGATGTATCCGGAGTGGCGAGAGGGCTTGTTAATGTGCTGTCGGGGTATGCGGAAATGGGTATTTCCACTTTTAATTTTTCAGTCTATTCCGGCCCCTTGGGAGAAAGAGATGAAGGCTTTAGGTGTTTCATCCGAATTATATCCCGACAGAATGTCTATGAAAACTACCGTACGGATGATTATTTTCTTCAGAAATTGTTGGACAACGAACTGATCCTTACTCCGCCGGAAACTCTGGCGAAGAATCTTCACCCGCACTTTAACAAGACAAAATCCGGCGATCGACTTCCCTAGGAGTCATGCTATGCCCGTTCCTAATAAACCTTCTGTCCATCTGATCTCTCTCCTTGTTTTTTCAATCGTTCTCTGTGGAGCATGTCAGCGTTTCAGTACCCGATCAACAGAGAAAAGACCCGACTTGCCTCGTTTGGAATCGGTGGTTGTTATGGGTTTCCGAGATGCCGTGTCTGAAAGGGATGAGCCCAGGGCAGCGCGAAATCCCGTTACAGGGGGTGCTTTATCTGCCCCTCCAGTTTCAACGGAAGTGGTCAATAAAATGACCGCTAAGCTGTTTGAGGGAGTCCGGAAGGTGACGAATTGTGAACTTATCTCCCCAGGAAAGGCAAGGGGGGTCTACTCAAGACTCATCGCTTCAGACCCAGGACGTACCCAATTTGAGATGCTTCAACAAATCGGGAAGACGTTCTCAGCGGATGCTGTTTTGGTCGGGTATTTGTACAGATGGACGGAACGTGTCGGCGGCGATCTGGCCGCGGATCAGCCGGCTTCCGTCGCGTTTGACCTCAGTCTTATAAGGTCTGAGGACGGTGCCATCCTATGGAGGGAGAAATTCGACAAAACCCAAAAGTCTCTAAGTGAAAATCTTCTTGAATGGAATACCTTTGTTAGAGGGCGGGGACGATGGATGACAGCAGATAAACTGGCAATATTCGGTTTAGAGGGAATGCTGAGTCGAATACCCATCGGTCGAGATGGGGAAAATGAATAAAAAGGAATTTTAGGACTTGACTTCACGGAAAAATATCATATAATTACAGATTGATCTAAATTCCCTTTCCCTTTTCGACATGTCACTTTCCCAAAGAATTACTGCTGAGCTAAAAGAAGCGATTAAGAACAGAGACGCGATCCGAGTTTCTTGTATGAGAATGTTGAAGGCCAACCTCAAGAACAGGCAGGTCGAAAAAGGGAGTGATTTAGACGACAAAGAGATCGAAAGCGTGGTGTCTTCGTTGATCAGAAAAGGGCAGGAAGCCGCTAAAGACTTCAGAGAGGGAGGTCGTTTGGATCTGGCGGAGAAAGAAGAGAAGGAAATCAGAATCTTCTATGAATTTCTTCCCGAACAGCTTGATTCCGCGGAGATCGAGAAAAGGATAAAAGAGATCATCTCCGAGCTGGCAGCCACCGGATCAGAAGACCTTGGCAGGGTTATGAAGGCTGCCATGGCGCAAATGGCGGGGAAGATCCAGGGCAAAGAGGTCAACGAAATAGCGAGGAAACTTCTGGGTTGACCCGCATGAAGGAACATACATTTCGTGTTCTCGAATTCCATACATTACTGAATATACTATCCGATTACACTTCCAGCCCATTAGGGCATTCCAATTGCTTGTCGCTTGAACCTTCGTGCGATATAGGACATATCGAGAACGAACAGAAGCTGGTCTCAGAGGTGAAACTCCTTATTCAGCTGAAGGGGTTTCATTCTTTCGAGGAACTGACCGACATTGGACACCACTTAAGAACGAGTCTGGTTGAGGGCTCTTGTCTGGATCCTGAGGACCTTTTAAGGATTCATAGGATCGCTCAATCGAGCAAGCAGACCAAGAAATTCGTCTTATCTCATCAGGCTCTGTATCCTGGGTTGTCCCATCTTGTCAGGGATTTATCTTTCTTTGAGGGGCTGATAAAGGACATTGAGAAGGCCATATCCACAGACGGGGCCATTCGTGATTCAGCAAGTCCTTCACTGAAAAACATCAGGAAGCAAAAGGCCCTTTTGAGAAGGACCCTTCAAGGCGACCTGGAAAGCATATACAAATCAAAGGGTTTGAATGAGGCTGGAGACGAGCCCCTAGTCTCTATTCGTGACGGTCGCTATGTTATTCCATTAAGAACCCATTTGAAGAATCGAGTGGATGGGATTGTTCACGACTATTCCCGTACGCAAGCCACATGTTATGTGGAGCCAATAGAAGTTGTAAAGGATAATAATAAACTATCAGAATTAAGTCATATTGAGAAAGAAGAAGAGCTGAAAATACTGTGTGCTTTGACCATCGCGGTGAGGGATGATGCCGATCATTTGGACAAGGCCCAGATCATCCTGGGTAGATTAGATGGACTTTACGCCCGGGCGCGATTGAGTACCGCCATGAATGGCGTCAGGCCCATTATGTCCCAAGGAGGAAGTATAGACTTAAGAGAGGCAAAGAATCCGATCCTTCAATCCATGGCCTCAGACAGAGATGCGCCTGTCCCATCTGATATCGTCCTGGACAAGAAGAAAAATCTCATGATTATTTCGGGTCCTAACAGGGGAGGGAAAACGGTGACTCTAAAGACCCTGGGTCTTTTGAGCCTCATGGCCCAATCAGGACTGCATATCCCTGCCGCCGAGGGGAGTTCCTTGCCAGTGTTCAAGAATATCATAGCCGATATCGGTGATGATCAGGATATTCAGGCCGGTCTGAGCACCTTTTCAGCCCATGCGAGCCATCTGAAATATATGATGGAGCATGCTGATGAGGAGAGTCTTATCCTCATTGATGAACCGGGCATGGGAACTGATCCGGATGAGGGGGCGGCACTTGCCATGTCGGTACTGGATGAGTTGACCCGGAAAAGTGCTTTTGTGGTGGTTTCAACCCATTTGAACCGATTAAAGACATACGGGCTTCTGAAGGAGAGGGCAAGAAATGCGTGCATGGAATTCGATCCCTCCACCAACCGGTCCCTTTTTTCTCTCAGATACGGAACACCGGGGACCAGTTGTGCCTTTGCTGTGGCTCATGATGCCGGAATTGAGCCGAAGGTCCTCGATCAAGCCAGAGAATATCTAGATCAGGATGAGGTCCAGCTCAATCGGCTTATTGACAAGCTGAATTGTCTGAAGCAGGAAACTGAGCTCGAAAAGCTGGAGGCGGAGCACTCAAAAGAGAAGTACCATTCGGCGAAAGAAAAGGTGACGCAGACCCTGAAAAAGCTTGAAACAAACCAAAGGGTCTTACTCAAAGAAATAAGATATGAGGCGGAAAGCCTCCTTAATCAGGCAGGTGAGGAACTAAAAGAACTTGTCAATACTTTCAAGAGAAGAGGAAGATCCTCACAGGCTTCCATCAGACGGCGTTTTGATCAAGTCAGTAAGGAACTGATAGATAACTTGTCCTTTGAAAAAGAGGTTAAAGCATCTGAACCGAGAGGGTTTGAAATCGGGCAATGGGTTCGGCATAAAGAACTCAATCAGGAAGGCCTGATCCTATCCATTGATCGTGCGAAGTCCAAAGCCGTGCTTAAGGCGAGAAACGCCAGATTCTCCGTCTTTCTTAAAGACCTGGATGTCATTCAGGATGGGAAAGACTTGGGGCCGGATAGGACTTCCGGGCATGTTCTTCTTGCCGGGTACGGAGAGGCACAAAAAGAGATCAATCTTATTGGGTATAGAGTCGCAGATGCGCTGCCTTTGATTGACAAGATCATTGACAAGGCCATGGTAGAGGGAGAGCTTTCGTTGAGAATCATTCATGGTTATGGAACCGGACAGTTGAGGGGGGCGATTCGTGAGCACCTAAAGAGTTTTTCATGTGTAAAGAAGGTATCCGGAGCTGATGCCCAATCGGGCGGTGATGCCATAACTGTTGTGAGTCTGGCTTAGAATCTATCCATATCTGCCACATTTTTCATGAGTTATACGAGTCTTGAGCATTAATTTGGCCGGTATTCTTGTTTTAGGGGATGGGAGTATTATTTTTAACAAATGGAATCTTTTCAATCTGCCAAGGAAGAAGTCAAAAGGGCCGCGGATATTGTCGAGTTGATCGGGCAGTATGTACAGATCAAGAAGGCAGGACAGAACTACATGGGCCTTTGCCCTTTTCACTCAGAAAAGGATCCATCTTTTACAGTGAGCCCCTCAAAACAGATGTTTCACTGCTTTGGATGCAAGAGGGGGGGCGACATTTTTGCTTTCTGGATGGAATACCATAAGGTGACTTTTCCCCAAGCCCTGAAGGATTTGGCCGATAGATACCAGGTTACGCTTCCCGAGAAACCGATGACTCCATTTGAAAAAGAAAAAATGGAACTCAAGGCGTCTCTATTTGAGGTAAACAGGGTTGCGGCCGAGTATTTTCATGGTATTTTGACAAAGTCGGAAAAAGGAAGGTCTGGCAGAGATTATTTCACCAGAAGATCCATTCCAAAGGAAGTTATTCGAGAGTTTTGCTTGGGCTATGTGCCGGATGAATGGGACGGCCTTATCCGATACCTAAGCGGAAAAAAGATGAATTTGGACCAGGCTGCGCAGTCCGGCCTTGTTATTCGCAAGAAGACTGGCGGTTATTATGACCGCTTCCGTGGGCGTGTCATTTTTCCCATCTTTAACATGAGACAACAGATCGTCGGTTTTGGAGGCAGAATCTTAGATGATTCACTGCCCAAATACATCAATACGCCTGAAACCCCCATCTTTCATAAAGGGGAATTTCTTTACGGCCTACACGCTTCGCACAAGTCGATCAGAGATAATGGTCGAGCCGTGATAGTGGAAGGATATATGGATGTCCTGGCGTTAAGAAGATGCGGCTTTCAGGAGGTGGCCGGCACACTAGGAACTGCCCTGACTAGAGAACACATTCGGTCGGTTAAAGGGTATGCAGGGGAGGCCGTCGTGGTCTTTGATTCTGACTCGGCCGGGAAGGCTGCCGCCATCAAGAGCCTAACCTCCTTTATGAATGAAGGTCTCTCATCAAAGGTCATGGTCTTGCCTGAAGGGGATGACCCGGATAGTTATGTCAGCAAAAATGGGCTCAGAGGCTTTTTGTCCCTCTTAGAAGATGCTGTTCCTATGTTTGATTACTACCTTGATTCGAAACTGGCCCAAAAGGAGGATGCGGTAGAACGCCAGGTGAATCTTCTTAAGGAAGTTCTTCCCGTTTTAGCTAGGCTTGATCAGGTTTCTCAGCAATCCCTATACTTGCGGCGTCTTTCTGAAAAGCTTGGAATTCCTGAATCGATTATCCGAACAGAGCTTCAAAACTGGCAAAAACATCACATGGGAGAGACCCCTGAGGATGGCTTAAGGGAAAGATTATCAGCTTCAAGGGCAAAAAAAGTGGATGATCTTTACCTCCTCAATGTCTTGATCCATCATCCACAGGCCATGAACAGACTGATGAGTCTTGATTACAGGCTTATCCTGTCTGATCCTGTGGTTGTGGGTATTTTTGATGCCATACATGAAATCTATGAAAAGGAAGGGGCCACGATGCCTTCGGATATTCTGGAATCGCTTAAGGATGAGCAGGCCAGAGAGCAGTTCAGGGAGGCCATGTTGACGCCTCCCATTTTCGCGGATGAAGGAGTCGAACAGGCCCTGAACGGGTTTGAGGAAAAGATTCATGGAATAAAGATGACGGAGTCAAAAAAAAAAGCCGCACAGCAAGGTGATTTGGAAGGCTTAAATCGGATTCTTGAACTAAAAAGAGAGAGGGAAGGCCGAGTCATCTGATGGATAGAAACTTACAGGAGGTAGTTTGGATGGCTAATAATTCGGACACGATGAATTTGAAGCGATTAATAGATGTAGGGAAGGACAAAGGCTACATCACCTATGAAGAGTTGAACGATGATTTGCCGGACGATGTGGTTTCATCGGAGTACATAGATGACCTGATGATGATGTTTGAAGAGCTGGATATCATGGTTATCGATGAGGCGTCCCGGAAGGAGATCGAGGAATCCAAGAAACTCAAAAAGAAACGGAAGAAGGCATTGGAGAGAGAAAATCTCCGAGCACCGGTTTCCGATGCGGCATCCAAGGTTTCCGATCCTGTAAAAATGTATCTAAAAGAAATGGGATGCATTTCTTTGCTTACAAGGGAAGGGGAAGTAGAAATAGCCAAGAGGATCGAAGCCGGAGAAAAGGACGCATTGAATGCCTTGCTGGAGTGTCGAGTAGGCATCGAGCATATTGTTGACTTGGGACATAAGCTCAACACCGGTGAAGTCAAATTGAAGGATGTGGTCAATGACTTGGATGATGAAGAGAGTCATATCCAGATCAGCGAGAAGAAGAAGACTGTTCTGGCGCTTATTGAAGATATTAGAGGGTTATATGAGGAGTGCCTCACGAACCAGCGGGAGATTCAAAAGCCCCGTTGTTCAGTCGCGAAAAAGAAGAAGTTAGCCCCCAGGATACAGGAAAATCATAAGAAAATCGTTGAATTGATAAACTCTTTCACTTTTGAGAAGAGACAACTGGACAGGATGGTTGAGAGGCTCCGGCTGATAGTCAACCAGGTGGATCAGGTGGACAAGGATTTTGAAGAGTGTATGATCAAGGCTGGGGGGAAACCCCTTTCACATGTAAAGAAGTGTTTCAGACAGATTCCAAAATCAGCCAAAGACAATCAAGTTGTCACGTCCCTTAAACTGAAGAAAAGTGAACTCGTAACCCTAAAAGCTAGGATTGATCATGCGGAGGGGTGTCTCAAAGAGATTAGATGGCGGACTAATATGGGTCAAAGGGAACTGAGAGAGACCCTGAAAAATGTGCAAGAGAGCCTGGAGAAATCTAAGTATGCCAAAAGGGAGTTGATTGAAGCGAACTTGAGATTGGTAGTGAGTATTGCCAAGAAATATACAAACCGCGGCCTTCAATTTTTGGATCTGATCCAGGAAGGCAACATCGGTTTAATGAAGGCCGTAGACAAATTTGAGTATCAAAGAGGATATAAGTTCAGCACTTATGCCACGTGGTGGATAAGGCAGGCGATCACCAGGGCCATCGCCGATCAGGCTCGAACCATTCGTATTCCTGTGCATATGATTGAGACGATCAATAAGTTGATCAGGACATCCAGATACCTCGTTCAAGAACACGGGCGTGAGCCCACACCAGAAGAAATCGCGGAAAAGATGGAGTTTCCATTGGATAAAGTGAGGAAGGTGCTGAAGATCGCCAAAGAACCCATTTCTCTAGAGACGCCTATTGGGGAAGAAGAAGACAGCCATCTTGGTGATTTTATTGAAGATAAGAAGATCACAGCGCCTTCTGAGGCGGTTGTGAATCATAATCTGGGAGAACAAACCAGAAAGGTGCTCACGACACTGACCCCGAGAGAGGAAAAAGTGCTTCGAATGAGGTTCGGTATTGGGGAGAAATCTGATCATACCCTGGAAGAAGTGGGTCGCGATTTCAGTGTAACAAGGGAGAGAATCAGACAAATAGAGGCAAAAGCTCTCAGAAAATTGAGACATCCGAGTAGAAGTAGAAAACTGAAAAGCTTTGTGGAGAACTGACGCGAATAGACTTGGGACTATTCCATCATCGGTTTGAAAGAGAGTAGGCCGCAGCTAAAAGGAATAATGACGGGATTATTTCTTCGGGATTACGAAACCATTTATGACTTGACAAATTCCCTGACTATCTCCATTGTTGACACAATTCCCGTGTACTCGGAATATTCACCGACATCCATTCTTTCTGGATGGGGCTAGTAGGCGGATGCTCCGGTTTTGGGGGCCCATAGCTCAGCTGGAAGAGCCACCGGCTCATAACCGGTAGGTCCCTGGTTCGAACCCAGGTGGGCCCACCAGAAAAAAGAAGTCTCTATGCTTATAGGAAATCGAAATTATCTAATCGGACTCTATTTCAAACGGAACCCTCAATGGGAACAAAGGGCGCACTCATAGGACGTGCGCCCTTTTTTTTACACGCTTAGCTGATTACATTGTAGTTTGAAGATCCCTGCAGTCCCACTGAAAGCGGGACAGGGAATTTCCCAAATGTAAGGAAGCTTATTATTTTGTAATTCGCTTGCCCCGTTAAATCCCTTCGGGTGCGCGAAGCGCAATTTAACGGGGCGAGCTGCGCATTTTCATGAGTGGAATAGCCTATGCCTAGGCCTACGCTGAAAGCTGTCCTTGGTGTTTTGGAGGAAATCGCCCCTTCCCATGCTGCGGAGAGTTGGGACAATCCCGGTCTCCAGATAGGCTATCTATCCCAAGAGGTTGGCAAAATCTTCATCTCACTTGATCCGACACTTAAATCACTCAGGAAAGCCGTGAAGAGGAACGCTCAACTACTCCTGACGCATCACCCCCTTATTTTCACTCCCATATCTAGGCTCAACCGGGACTGTTATCCCGGAGACGTCATTTTCGAGGCCATTGAACAGGGGGTATCCATAGTTGCCGCCCATACAAATCTGGATTCGGCGCGTGGTGGTATCAATGACGGCCTGGCTGATCTTTTTGGCCTTCAGGGGGTGGGAGGACTTGAAGAGAGAAGTGATTTAGACGAGGGAGGCCTGGGAAGAATCGGCGACCTACCGGGACCTGTAAAGCTTCATGAAATGACAGAGAGGATTAAGGCCGTTCTTGGTGCTGAGAGGATAGGGATTGTCGGCCGAAAAGACAGAAGAATCAAGCGAGTCGCGGTTGTTGGGGGTGCGGGAGGCGGGATGGTTGCTTTGGCTTCAAAAAAAGGGGCTCAGTTACTGATCACCGGAGAAGTGCGCCATCATGAGGCCCTTGAAGCGGAAGCTTTGGGGATGGCTTTGATTGAAGCAGGACATTTTCAAACTGAAAAACCGGCCCTGAAGCCCTTTGCCAATCACTTGAGGAATCGTTTTTCAGAACAGAATATGGATGTGATTGTGGAGGTCAATGACAGGGAGGAGAGTCCTATGCGGTATGAATAGGGAGTCTTCGGTCGTAAATCTGGGGCGCAGGCAACGCAATTTTCTAATGAGGGGAGAAAAAATTGAGAGAAGAAATGAGTCAGCTGATATGCCTTCAGGATTGTGATAATAAGATAGGGCATATTCTGAGCAAGAAAAAAGAAGGGCCTTTGAAAATCAAGAGATTAGAGGATGAATTGGGTATTATCGAGAAAGAACATCAAGAGGAATTGGATAGATTTGAAGCACTCAAAAAAAGCGGGCGCGATATCGACCGGGAGACCCAAGATTTGGATGTCAAGATAGAGAGGAGCAAAATACGACTCTCCAACATTAAGTCCAATAAAGAATACAGGGCGATACTAAAGGAAATCGATGACTTGGAGAAGGCCAAGTTTCAAAGAGAGGAGAAGTCTCTTCAAATCATGGAAGAGATCGAGGTGTTGAGAAAAAGATGTCAGGACAACGAAAAGGAACTGGCAGAGGGAAGAAAGAAGTTGGACAGGGAGAAGAATGAAGTGCAGACCGAACTCAATGCTTTAGACGAGGAGCTTCGACTTTTTGAAGAAAAAAAGGCTCTCTTTTCTCAGACCGTTGAACAAGACCTTCTGAAGAACTACCTTTTACTTAAGGAACGAAAGCAGGGCCAGGCCATCAGTCCGGTGAGTCAAGCCGTGTGTCAGGTCTGTCATATGCGGATCCCCCCCCAAATGTATAACGAATTGATAAGGGGAGATTCCTTGTTAAGCTGTACCAACTGCGGCCGTATGATTTATTGGGCCGATGATGAATACTATAAGAAGGTTTTAGAGAAGATCTAGGCTAAGAGGACTTTTTAAAACACCCCTATCGCCCATCTTTACGTCAGGCTCGATTTCACATTACACCTTGAGATCTTTGAAAATTGCTCCATTTTCAAAGGTCTCACCTTGAACCTTTGAATCTATAGTTGTAAAATACAGGATATGTTAGAGCAGGACAAATGACCGCTGCTTTACCTTTAAGGTAGAGGGGAGGAAAGTCCGGGCTCCACAGGACAGGGTGCTGGGTAACACCCAGTCCCGGCGACGGGCAGGAAAGTGCCACAGAAAACAAACCGCCCCACTCGGTATCCTGGATATTGGGCAGGGTAAGGGTGAAAAGGTGAGGTAAGAGCTCACCAGTCCTGCCGGTGACGGCAGGAGCTAGGTAAACCCCACCCGGAGAAAGACCAAATAAGGGAACGTTTGAGAGTGGTCCGCTCGAGTTCCCGGGTAGGTCGCTTGATCTCAATGGTCACATTGAGACTAGATGAATGGTCATTACCCCCAAACGGGTGACTGCTTGGGGGGACAGAACCCGGCTTATGGCCTGCTCTAACATATTTTCCTTTTCTATTTGAGCCTTCAGGACCGGGTTTTGAAGATTGATATAATGCCGCGATACGGCTTATCCCGCCATTTTATCCCTTAGGTATTGCAGAGGACCGGCTTCGGAGGATGAAGAAGTACTCCGGAGGGTGGAACAGCGGAAGATTGAGCAAGATGGAGCCATACTAAAAGGTCTTAGATGGCCCTCATAACACGTTGAATAATCTGGAGTGCCAGGTTTCCGAGGATCTGAAAACAGAAAAGCGCGATGATAGGTGAAATATCCAATCCCCCAAGAAGGGGGACGACTCGGCGGAACGGTCTTAAGAGAGGTTCGCTGATTCCATAGATGGCCTGGACAATCGGGTTGGAGGGATCAGGACTCACCCAGGAAAGAAGAGCCCCGACGATGACCACAATAGAAAAAAAGCCCGTGAAAAGGCCTACCACGAGGGCCAATCCTTCTCCCAATCCCTGTAAGAATATACTGGGAGAAAACATAGCGTTCGGTACGATGAGATAGCGAATTAGGGTGCTGCAGACACTATAGAGGACCAGAAGAAAAAAGAAAAAAAACAAACGGGAATTCTGCCTCGAGATACCAAACTGTTTGAGAATCCTATCAAGCGGATTGAAGGCTCTCTCAATCAATAAAGTAAATGAGGCCCCGAAGCTATGTTGGGATAAGATAGAGATAAACCACATGGCCATAAAGGCCTGGAAAAGGAGTTTAATCAGGCTCAGGAAACTGATTCCTATTCCTGACATGAAGGAAACGTGCCCAAGAGGGACATAAATCCCACCCCTCAATACCACAAGAGTTAGAATCGTTAGAAGGATGCCATAAGTCGCGTTGCGAGTCACGTATCCTGCCGGGATGAGAATGGGATCCGTAATTCGGTAGACCATTCCATAGAAGGGGTTGAAAAAGGCCTCGCGAGGTTTGATCAGCAGCCTTAAGAGCAGAATGACGATGACAATGTCAATGATACCTTTTATAAGCCCCATGGAGGTTCCTCTGATTAAGATCTATTCATAAATGTATCACGTTATCCCAACCCGGTCAGGAGTTCAACCTATTATAGATCGCTTCGTGATTTATGAAACCTTGTGATCGGGGCAGATTTTTGGAAATGAAGTCGAGGTCATCCTGCAAAATGGCGGAAGTTCATACAGAAATCAAGGTCAGGGTTCTTCCCAAGTCCTCAAGAACAGAGATCATAGGAATAGAGGAGGATACGTATAAGGTGAAATTGACGGCACCTCCTGTGGCGGGGAAGGCCAACAAAGCTCTCATTGAGTTGCTGGCCAAGAGGCTCGGGATTGGAAAGGGAAGAGTAGAGATTATCTCCGGAGGCCGTTCCCGGCTCAAAACTGTCCGGATTTACGGCCTTTCTCCGGAAGAAATCACTTCGTTTATGCCCAGCAACTAGGCCGTATTCCGAGAGAAAACAGAATGTTGCTCAACGGGGGGAAGCTATTCTCTAAATTGCATATCATGTAACTGCCGGAAACGGCCGTTGAGAGTGATCAGTTCGTCTTGTGTCCCGGATTCGATGATCCTTCCCTCTTCGAGGACATAAATGCGGTCTGCTTTCCGTATAGTGCTCAAACGGTGGGCTGCCACAAAGATCGTCTGCCTTTCTCTCAGTTTTTCGATGGCCTCTTGGACCAACTCCTCACTTTCCGCGTCCAGTGCAGATGCTGCCTCGTCAAGTATCAATATGGTGGGATCAGCCAAAATGGCCCTTGCTATGGCAATGCGCTGCCTTTGTCCTCCGGATAACAGCGCTCCTCGATCTCCCACGACGGTATCGTATTCCCGAGACTGCTCCATAATGAAATCGTGCGCGTGAGCCGCCTTTGCCGCTGCCACCACATCTTCCATATCTTTTTCCGGACAGCCGTATCTGATGTTATTGGTGATCGTATCATGAAACAGGAGGATCTCCTGACTGACAATGCTGATCTGTTTGCGGAGGGATTCCAAGGTTACTTCCCGTATGTCAGTCCCGTCAATAGTGATTCTACCCTCTGTCACATCATAAAAGCGGGGAATAAGATCCAGGAGGGTACTTTTCCCAGCCCCGGTGGAACCTACAATGGCCGCCATTTCACCCTTGTTGACCCTGAAAGAGATATTCTCAAGAACCGGAATGCCTGGCGCATAGGAAAAGCTCGCTCTTATGAATTCTATGGACTCTTCGTGTTTCGGAAGGACCTTTGCGTCGGGTCGGTCTGTTATTTCAGGGATGGTTTTCATAATACCAAAGACCCGCTCCGTGGCGCCTTGAATGGTTCGAAGCTCCGCGTTGACTCTTGCCAAGTTTCTTATGGGGGTATAAAGCTTCTGGAAGGCAAGAAACATGGCCATGAGTTCACCCAGTGTCGGCTGAAAAAGGGTTTTTCCGACGATAATAACCACAAGTATCGTGAACCAGGCAGTGGGATCCATCATGGGGCCTTGCGCGAGGAACCATCTATTATAATGCATCACTTTCTTATAGAGGTGGTCTGCCAGTTCACGGAATTTGTGGGAGACCCCCTTTTCCATACAGAAGCCCTGAATGACCTTGAGACAGAGTAGAGATTCCTGATAGGCGGATGTGATATCAGAGAGCGCATCTTGGACCCTGATGATATGCTTCTTTGCTTTTCTCCCAAAGAGCCTGATAAGCCCGATGATGACGGGCCCAATGAATAAAGTGAACAGTGTCAGTCGCCAATTCTGGAAAAGAAGATATATCAGAGCAGCGAGAGCCGTGAGAGGGTGCTGGACCAGTCCATTGAGAATGCTGACAATGCTCGTCTGCATTACCGTGAGGTCTGCCGTGGCCCTGGAGATGAGTTCTCCTGACTTTTCCTTGTGATAATATCCAAGGGGAAGAGAGAGAAACTTGTCAAACAAGTCGATGCGTAAGGATTTGATGGCCCTGTTGGAGAAGGCGGCCGCAGAAAGCTGGCCCAGGTAGAGTGTGATCGATTTAAGAAAAACAGATATAAATGCTATCGTGCCGAGGAGGATGAGAAGGTGGTTTGGGGAAATATCATCCACCAAAACCAGTTCGGTTCGGCGCCATATGGGCCATGACAGGTCGGGTCGGAACTCAATCCAGGTCATTCTCCAAGAAGTCGGCTCAACGCCTGTTCTCATGGCTCCATCGATCAAGTGCAGGAGTGTTTTCAGATCCGTACCGCTGTTTACGGCTTCATCAATTAGCGGTTGAAGGGTCTTCCAATTCGCCCCGGTCTTCGCGGCTTCATCGATCAATAGCTGGAGGATCGTCCCATCCGCGCCAGTTTTCACCGCCTCATCGATTACGGTTTGAAGGGACGATGGGTCGGTAGTCGTTTGCATGGCTTCGTCTACAAACGGTTCCACAAGAATGATTGGAACGACCATAAGGATGGAACCGACGGCCGTGAGTAGAAGCGAGATGAAAACCAAGCTTCGGTGGGCCTTCACATAGAGGGCGATTTCTTTTCCCAGAATCTTATCTAAGAGTGTGCCTAGCATCGTTAGTGTCCGAAGCGACTTCGGGACTCTATATGAAATTTATCCCGTACAAATTGAGAGGCCGGGATGATGAGGTTTGGAATTTTTGACGAACACATCAGGTTTAGCTAATCACCAGTTTCATCTGGGTGACTTTAATATCCAGTTCAAGGCTTTTGCAGAGATCCTCGATCTCTTTCCTTTTTTCCTCTCCATTGAGTTTGAAAGAGATGATAATCTGTTCTATGTGATGCCTCTTAATGATTTTCTCAAGCCCATTTTGACTGCCGAATACAGGGTATCCCATGATCTTTCTTCTGTGCTTCCTCGGATCATCATCAATCAGTCCCACAAGCGTTAGCCCAAGATCACCGTTTCTCTCTATCTCTCTGGCCATCATCTGCCCGCCGATTCCTGCCCCGTAGATGAGTGTCGGTTTTCCACTATGATTCTTTTTTCTGATTCCTTCCTCGATCAAACGAAACGAGAGCCTGGAAAGAGACAACAGAACAAGCATAAGGATCCAGTGAATGACAAAAACATATCTTGAAAAGCTGGCGAAACGATACATGAAAAGGAGGATGAGTATAGCCATAACCGTCCCGCCTGTGACAGCTTTCGCATAATCAGTCAGGTCTCTGATGCTTGTGCTTTGCCAGTCCCCTCGATAAACGCCCATGACGTAGAACCAAAAGATCTGGCAGGCAATCATAATAGGTAATGATTTCAAGAAGAAGGGAAAGTTGGGCCCCGGCTCCCCCTCAAACCGTAAAAGATAGGCTGTGTAATAGGCAACTGTGATCAAGATCAGATCCAGAAGAATTTCCAGAAGCCTTTTCTTGTATGAGATCTCTATCAAAATGGGCGTTATGCCGTTTCCATTGGGCCGGTTCAGAATGGATTCTTCAGAATAAGTTTTGACTTTCGCCAAGTAGATCCAGAAGAAAAGGACGAACAGGAGATAGAGGACAATGACCATCAGAGTTGAACCGATACTGAGTTGTCCGATGGATAGGGCGACTAAACCGGAAGCAAAGGAAAATAGATAAAGTATCCAGACAGCTTTTCTTTCCGAGAAACCAATGGCAACCATACGGTGGGATGAATGGTCTCGTCCGCCCTGGGATATGGGGCGTCGGAAGAGCTTTCGCATCAAGCTGACGAAACCCGTATCCAATATAGGGATAAAGACTATAAGGATCGGGATGGCTATCACGGAAAGAAGGTAACCGGTGCTTCCACTCAGCTGTCTTCCCGGCTCACTTATAACAGTTATGCAGGCCAGTACAAAACCAATGAAAAGACTCCCCGCATCACCCATGAAAATTGAGGCCGGATGGACATTGTATATCAAGAAGCCCAGGAGGGCCCCCAAGTATATGGCGCTTAGAAACAGCACAGCTCCCGCGGAGAGACTCATGTGGGCGTTCAAGTAGTGCATCAAAAAAATAAAGAGGCATGCAATAAAGGCAATCCCCGCTGACAGTCCGTCCATGTTATCCAGGAGATTGAAGGCATTCGTTATGCCGACGATCCAGAAGATCGATATAAATAGATTGGCCGTCTCAGAATGGGTCCAATTCAGCCTGAAGCCAAAAAACAAGAGGATGGCTGTTATGATAATCTGCCCGGCCAGTTTGTGCTGCGGATCAATGTCATATATATCATCCACCAGACCTAGAAAGAAAATGGCCACGGCGCAGCCAATCATGGGCAAAAAAGGTAAACCATGGGGCTTCCAACCTATGAAATACTGCGCCGACAGCCAGACACTGATAAAAGAGACAAATATGCTAATGCCTCCAAATAGGGCCGTGTCTTTCTTGTGCCACCTGTTATCCTTGGGTGAGGCTATTTGTCCGGTGGCGAGGGCCAGTCTTCTTACGAGAGGGGTCAAGACCAGGGAAAGTACAAAACTTCCCCCAGAAAGCAGCAGATAGTCATGTATGGGTAAGACGTTCATACTGGTTTAGTCTCTTATCATCATAACCCGTTCGAATAGTATTGGGATCGAAAAAAATTCAATCCCAATTTTTAGCAAATGGTCAGCAGGTTCATGCTCACGGGGAACCTACTATACAGCGTTCTAGTCTCGTTTACCAGTCCTTTCCTAGCTTGGATCACTGTTGCATTGAAATGTCCCTCATGTCTATCTCTCAACTTTCATCATCAAATAGACTCCAAAAAAGAGAAAAACGAGATTGGTCAGCCATGCTGATAGAATGGGTGGCAAGGTCCCTGACAGGCCCATGGATCTGGAAAATCCCAAAACGACATAATATAGAAAACATAAGCATACGCCCAGTGAGATAGCGAAAGGAGTCCCTCTTTTTTCATATTTCATAGAAATGGGTATCCCAATAAGGACCATAATGAGGATGATGAAGGGAAATGAGATTTTGTAGTTCATATAGACGAGATACTCTCTATTGTCATAGCCTTCCATGATTACCCTTTGGGCATAGCGTTTTAGTCGCAAAAAGCTCATATCTTCCGGGCTCATTTCCTTTTCCCCAAAACTCCTCAAAAAAGTCTCGGGGGTTTCCTTTAACGACAATAATCGAAGTGTCTCAAATCTGCCTGTCTCATACCCTCCTTTAGAGTCAAATTCTTGAAAAGTCCCTTGTTCAACATGCCACTTTCCTCTTATCCAAACGGCCTTTTTACCATCGATTATTTTGATTAATCGGAAAGAGTCGTCAAAAAAATAGAAGGTCGGACGCTCCATACTCTGATTGGCGTAGTCAAAATGTCGCATCGAGTATATGGCATCCGCACTCTTATACCATATTTGATTTATCCCGCGAAACTGAGTCGGGTCGCGCTTGCGCACCTCAAGGTCCCATATTTCATTGGACTTTGAACTCGTGTAAGGGACCACTAATTCATTCAGTATAAAACAAACCATCCCCAGTAGCACGGCGCTTACAAAGACAGGCTGAGTCACGCGGAAGATATCGAGTCCGCAAGCCTTCATAGCTGTGAACTCATTTCTCTTCGCCAGAAGTGAAAACATGATGATGATGGAAATCAGAGTGGTGACAGGGAGCATTTGAGTGAATATGAACGGGATTTTATAAATGAGAAAACTCAGTATGTTCATTGTCGACACTTGGGCGTGAACGAAATTGTCAATCTTTTGGACAAAATCTATCATGAGATATATGAATACAAAGATGATTTGGCAGAGTATGAGGAGCTTTGTAAACTCTTTTGCGAGATATTTTGAAAGGATTTTCATTTATTCTCCCATCCTGTAATACTCGCGCCGCCTGCTTTCCCGCTTGAATTTTATTTTTTCCAGAACCTTAACGGGACGTTCTTTTGTGGCTCTGTTCCAGAGATAGAGGCAAGAGATGAGCAAAAAGAGGTCAGGCGCCCATATGCCAACGAAGGGGGTTATAAAACCTGTTTTACATAAATTCCTAACGGCGGCCAGGAACGTATAGTAAATCAAAAAGACGGTCAGCCCCACAACGATGCCGACGGTTCGGCCACCTGACTTAAGCTGTGCTCCTAAGGGAACACCAATGATTCCCATTAAAAAGACGGCCAAAGGTATAGAAAATTTTTCCAGAAGATTCACTAACGCCCTATTGTAGTCTCGCCCTCCTTTTACCTCACGCTTGATCAGATTTGTCAGTTCTCTCATTGACATCTCTGCCGGATCTTTTTCACTTGATGCGACGGACTCCATGATCTTGTCCATTTCTATGCTCAGTCTGCGGCGGTCAAAATGCCCGCCCATGGTCCTTGAATCCTGGTCAATATAGGAAAGCGTGCCGTCCAGGAACATAATGGTGATGATCCTTGCCTCGGGATCGCGCAGAATTCTGGCTTCCTTGGCCACAATGGTTGAAGTGACCGTGGGGTCTGTTTTATCGACTACAAACACATCTCTCAGAACACTGTCGGCGCTGGAAGAGCTATTGACGTAAAATGTGAGATTGTCAGCCGGTTGGGAGAAAACCCGTTTCTTAATGCCTAGATTGTCTCCTGACTGCGCGATCTGAAATCCCAAATCCTTAAGCGACCTGTTTCCCCAAGGGGATCCAACGATCCCCAAGAACATCGCAACCAGAAAGCTTATCAACGAAACCAGAAGGACGGTGGGAAGCATCTGAAAAAGAGAGATCCCTGAAGACTTCATGGCCAGAATTTCATTATTGCTGGATAGGCGGAGGAACGCCACAAACACGGCCATGAGGGTCGTAGCGGGGAGTGCAAATAGGATAATGTCAGGAAGAAGATAAAAGATGAACACCAAGACCTGAGTGAGACGCACCCCGTAGTTTATGACCCACTCTGAGAGTTTCAGCATCTCCGTGGACATGATGAGAAAAATGAAGACCATCAAGACGGTCATGAAGGCCGGCCAGATTTCATTGAAGATATACTTATGAAGTGTAATTTTCATTTGTGTACTTGACCATCGTTGCCATGCCCACATGTATGAGCACTCTGTTTTATGGGCCCTTCAGTATGACTGAACGTCACTTTTGTACAGAAACGCTGCTGGAATTTGGGGCGAAGTATATAGGAAAACCTGAAAATGCACAGCGAGCAGATTCTCTCGCCCAGAGAGCTGGATTTAGCCCTCGTCCATGAGTTCCCTTCGGTCTGAGCTCAGTTCGGCCAGAGCTCACAGCCGAGGGCAGGGTCGAAGACGGGACGAATGGCGAGCGAATTACGATAAGAAACTTCCTTACATTTTGGAGATTGTCCGGACTCCCCATCCTTATGTCCACCATAAAATGTCTTTAGATTTTTGGCTCCTCACAAGAATTTGTGGGTTTCTAGAGAATATGGAAAACTAAAATAAGTCGAAAATTCAAAGGTTTTTATCGATTCTGTTTGCTCTGCTATTTTAGTGTCTGATTGAAAGCAGATATTCCAGAAAGGTGGTGAAATCATTTCTTCGGTTCCGAGGCTCCCGGCTCCCGCCCTAGGGCGGGAGGCTTCCCCCACAGACAAGTCGTGAAACCGGGGACCCGACCCGAAGGGGTGGGGTCTGAGCGGAGCCCTCCCGCCAGTCACTCCGAGAAGAATTCACCATCTTTCTTCAGTTCAATTTCATCTCACCTTATTTGCCCACAAATTCTTGTGAGGAGCCTAATCCGATATTCATAATAAAATCAGTAAGCATTAAAAACCCAGGTAAGCATTAAGTGATTTCCTGTCTTCATGGTGAGATTTTTGACCTCAAATGGGATACAAAACGGTATGGAGGTTTTGGTTAGTGGACAGAATCATTCTTGCAGGGCTCAGTGCACCATTTCACGCCTGTGAGTTACGCACAAAATCCTACGAGCGGATTTGGCTTGACACACAAGGTCAAATTTCCTACACTTCGACCCACAAAAAGCGACTTCTTATTACCTCACCGACCCACAAAAAGCGACTTCTTATCACCTAATGTATTATAATTGTATATTCTACTGATCTTGTAGGTAAATGAAATGACCGACGAAGAAAAGTATACCAGCAATATAAGGGAACCTAAACTGATTGCCTTTTATCTACCACAATTCCATCCGACGCCTGAGAATGATATTTGGTGGGGAAAAGGATTTACTGATTGGACAAACGTCACAAGATCAACTCCCCTTTTTAAGGGGCATTACCAACCACATTTGCCCAGTGATCTTGGCTTTTACGATTTACGGCTGCGAGAAACTCGTCATGATCAAATAAAACTGGCCAAACAGTATGGTATAGACGGATTTTGTTATCACTACTACTGGTTCAGCGGTACCCGGTTGCTGTATAAGCCATTGGAAGACATGCTCGCTGATCCTGATAGTGATATGCCTTTCTGTCTTTGTTGGGCAAATGAAAACTGGACAAGACGTTGGGACGGTGCTGATCACAAGATTCTAATAGCACAGAAATATTTGCCCGATGATGATTTGAATTTTATCAAATCACTGATTCCCTTTTTTAAAGATGAACGCTACATACATTTAGATGGCAAGCCCTTCCTAATCGTTTACCATCCGCAGCATTTTCAGAATGCAAAAAGGTCTGTAAGCGTTTGGCGTGATTACTGCCGTTCAATTGGGATGGGTGATATTCATGTATGCGCTGCATTTACACATGGAAATAGGGACTATGAGAGGTTCGGATTCGACAGTGGTGTTGAATTTCCACCTCATAACCTTCATTGGTACAATATAAATCTTGAAATAAGATTCCATCGTTCTTTCAAGGGAAGTGTAGTCCAGTATGAAGATGTAGCTAAGCAATATCTATCGCATAATTACCAAGGTTCGCGTGTTTTTAAGACGGTTTTTCCATCGTGGGACAATACTGCCAGGGCCAAAGATCGAGCACTTATTGTTTTAAACGGCACTCCTGATAATTACGAATACTGGCTTTCTTCTACAATAGACCTATCTCTTCGGAATGGTGTTGGTGAGTTTGTGTTTATCAATGCCTGGAATGAATGGGCTGAAGGATGCCATATTGAACCGGATCATCGGTTTGGACACGGTTTTCTAGAAGCTACCCTAAATGCAAAAAAAGCTGTGGGGCGCCATACATTTTTCAGGAATAGCGGTTTGCCTTTAAACGCCGATATACATCGCAGGGTATTTTGGTCGGATTTGCGGGAGACGTTTGCCTACCACCTGGGTATTGGGTTTGGGAATCTGAAGTTTTCGATAAATAAAAGACCCTGGTTAAGGAGCGCAATACTGCCGATGGTGAGAGCGATAAGAACTTTGCGTGCTAAATTCGTTCAACCGCGATAGGCTGAATGCTATACTATCCCAGTATATCTGAAGAAATCACCGAATGCTCGATTCATCTTTGACAAAAAAAACTACTCACAAGAGACCATTCATGCTATAAAGCGGGCCAATCTTGTTTAGGCTTATTGTAAAGCTTTCACCTTGAAGCTTTCACTGTTTTACGGATCGATAGTATGAAAATCGCGGTGGTGATCTCCAAATACGGCCTCTTAGGAGGTGCTGAGAACTTTGTTTTCCAACTCACGGAAAGACTGGCCATGCGTGAAGGCCTTGAAATCCATGTTTTGGCCAATCAATGGTGTCGCGGAAATGACTCTATCACTTTTCACAAGATTCCCAAAGTCTTGTTTCCTCGGTTTATGAAGCCGATTAGCTTCGCCTATTTTGCCGGCAAAAAGATTTTAGCAGAGAACTTCGATCTTGTTCACAGTCACGCCTGGATCTTTGAGATGGACTTTTTTACCATACATGGCGGTCTTCATGAGCCATGGATCAAAGAGGTGAGGCGGAAGTCGATGAATCTTTTTGATAAATCTTTGGCACGGGTGGAGAAAAGAGGCGTGTATGCCCCCCGTCTGAAATTGATCCTGCCTGTTTCCTCTTTACTCAAGGAGGAATTACTCAGATTCTATCATATTCCGGAATCAAAGATTTGTGTGATTCATCCGGGAATCTCTACTGAACGCTTTTCCGTTTTGGATTCGGAACGATGCCGACATGAAGTTCGCAGACGTCATGGTTTGTCCGCGGACGATTTGGTGGTTCTATTCGTAGGGATGAATTTCGAGGTCAAGCGTTTAGAACTGGTCATGAAGGCTGTTGCTGATTTGTCCCTGAAAAGGAATAACCATTCCAATTTGAAGCTGCTCGTGGTTGGTAAAGGAAAGAAGAAGCGCTACATGAAATTGGCCCGTGATTTGGGGATCGTCAATCAGGTCGTGTTCGCTGGCGTGACCCAAAATGTCGAGGAATATTATATGGCCTCTGATATCTTTGCCATGCCATCCATGAACGATTCCTTTGGCATGGTGGTTTTGGAAGCCATGATGGCCGGATTACCGTCCATTATCACGGAAACGGTAGGCGCCAGAGACCTCATTGAATCCGGTAATCAAGGTTTTGTGTTGCCGTATAACCCCTCGGTCTCTGAGATGAGTGAAAAGCTTTCGTTTCTTTTAAAAAAAGAGAGTCGTGAGAGAATGGGCAAAAGCGCCCGGGAGGTTGCCCGTCGTCAAACTTGGGAAAGCCGGGCAGATCAGGTGGCTGAGTTGTATGATCAGTTCGCAAAGAATGGTCTCACTCGATGATAAACTATAGGAATAGCTTGAGCCTCTTAATCGCTTGAACCGTCAGGTTGAGTGTTACTCCCAAATTTTCCTTTTTCCCAAAGCTTTGCATATTTCACAAAGATATAATAGGAACTCAAAACGGAGATAATAAAGCCTGCTAATCCATCCAAGAAGCCGAGTTTGTAAACATAGGTCTCAAAGAATTTTACAGGGGGCTTGAAAAACATCTTGACAAGGGCAAATCGGGAACCTTTTTTGAAAAGCCCATCTGCCGAGATGTCGGAGAACTTGTCGATAGTGGATAATTGGTCGGAAATGCTCCTGTAAGTGTAGTGTTCTATTTCCCCACTGAGTCTAGCGGTCTTCCCATTCACAAAGTATTTGTCATGAGGATTTTCACCACCGCAAATGACTTCACTTTTTTTGAAAAGGCGCAGCTTGTAATCAGGATACCACCCTCCGTGATTGATCCATCGGCCTAAATAGAAAGAATGCCTCTTCACATAATAGCCATATATTTTATCCTTGTCGGCAGAGAGCCTGGTCAATATCTCATTACGTAGCTTTTCAGTGACCACTTCATCAGAATCGAGAGAGAACACCCATTCATACTGAGCGAGGGAAACAGCGTATGACTTTTGCTGGATGAATCCCGGCCACTCTTTCTGGTATACTCTTTTTGTGTATTTCTTGCAAAGCTCTACGGTCCTGTCCGTGCTAAAGGAATCTACGACAATGATTTCGTCCGCCCATAAAAGACTCTTCAAACATCGCTCGATATTGTCCTCTTCATTATAGCAGACAACAGTAGCGCTTATCTTGGGCTTATCCCCAGCCAATCATCAATCCTCCTGCTTTCAATCACCTGAATAGGGTTAAAAGGCTATATCCGAGTTTCCCAAATGCGCCCCATTTTATGATTCCAGGGAATATATGAGATCCCAGAAGTTCGAATGGGAAACTCGGATTGAGCCGAAAAAACAGCTATCCCGTAATCACCTTAAAAAGGACGAGCCGCCCCGTATCCGCATGACTCCATCTGCCTATTTCAATAACCCTGTTAGGTGTCTGCCTCTTCAGGAAATCCAGTCTATTTTTTGACCAAGATTTCTCTTCCCACAAAAAGTAATCTACTCCGGCCTTTTTCAGATCAGACAGGAACGCATCATCGCTATTCCTTGCGAGTTGCTGGATGTTGATGTATTTAAGAGGGCAGATAGCTCCTTCATATTTCAGGTTCGCATAAAAGGAAACATGACTCATAGTCCACAATGATGCGGCTGCCACACCTATCTCACGGTCATTTCCTTCCAGGTCTGCAATGAGTTGTCCTATTTCTTTAAACACCAGTTTATCCGATTCATTTGATTGGAGGTTTTTTGGAAGAGAACAGATCAGAATAGAAATAGCGATAATAAAAAGTGTCACAGGGGCTTTCAAACTAAAACGTTTCTCAAGAAAATAAACCATTCTCTTCATCCCAAATCCCAAAAAGACAAAAGAAGGTAAAAGAAAGAGGACCGCGAACCGATGGAATATCATCCAGGTCTGCATGAGATGCGCATACAGCAAGAACAAGGCAAAAGCCGAATTTAAGGCAAGATACAGGACACGCGTATCCTCCTTTAGCCTTCTTCGCGCTCCAGCCAATCCCATCAAGAATAGGACGAAAAAAGGATAGAAATAGGCATCCACCGCGTGTTTGGCCACGGTCCCGAGGGCAATGAGCCAAATCATGTTCCGAGCCTTTTTAAGGAAAGGAGCAAGGTTACTATCCGGAGTTTGACTGACCAAATCTTTCAAGCCGGCCCTGAGATTCTCGTATTGAACAAGCGGTTCGGAAAGTTTATCCCTGATCTCTTCCAATCGAAAAACGCTTTGAGTGGAGATATCGAAGACTGAAAGGCCGGCAAAGAGTAGCAGCATGAGCAAGATAACCGGCGAGATGAAGATGGCGATTCTTTGAGCCTTTTTACCCTGCCGAACTACTAAGACCACCACACAAGAGATGATGATATACAAGATCGCTTCAATTCTTGCCCACGCGGCCATGATAAAAGACAGGGAAGCGAAAAGCGTTGGGAGACGATATTTTACCTGATCAGAGCTGATAAAAAAGTAGAGCCCAAGTGCCGCGAAAAACCAGTAGATGGGGTCTCTAATGACGTCAGCACTTCTGGCGACAAATAAGGGAGTGACGGCGAAAACAAGGACACTGAGGATACATGTTTTTCCATCAAGAAAACGGCGTAGAAGAAAATAAACGGGGATGAGGGTCATTGAGCCGAAGATCAGTGATACAACCCTAGCGGAAATGATCCAATTATGAAAGATGGTATAGCCCCCTATAATAAACAGGGGATAACTGGATACAAAATTAAGAACACAAGAAGATAACAGGTCCCACTGTCCATAGTATATGGCTCTGGCTTGGTGGATATAGAGGGCCCCATCCGGATTCACGATACAAGTATACTGGCAGGCAAATAACCGTATGACAAAACCAAGAATGAGGACAAGAGTAAACAGCCTGGACATAGAGATACTATCATCAGCAAGTCCTTCATCTGGAAGAGTTTCAGGAAATGATAATCGCATCTTATGATCCAATCTATTGATACGAGACCTTTGAAAAACGTCCCCTTTTTTCCAATCTCTGCATCATGCTCAAGTTTTAATCCTCGAAATACTCAATGTATTCCTGTGGCTAAAACTATCGCCTTCTTTGATCTTGAACAAAATTGAACATTTTTCAAAGGTCTCGATACATGCTCAACATAAGAGATCAATCGATGTGAGTGTTTTGCTCATTTCACTCACAGCCTCTCCCCTGTCGTGAGATGTTCAACTTCGCTCAACGTCAATTCGAAGCCACCGGGCTTTGAGGAGGATAAGGCGGAAACATCAATTACAGGAATATACCATACCATAACGAGGATCAAGATTTATTCCTGACGCCGCTTGTCAAGCCATTCTATTTCGTACGGTATCGCGGAGGATGGGCTGCGGATGGACAAGTTTCTCGGAGTGTGGAAGGTATAACAATAAGATCACACTTGCAATTTTCTCTCCGGTGATCTAGACTTCGCCAGACTTTTCTCCAACTCGGCTTTGCGATTGGGGAAGAAGATTTCGTATAGGAGAAAGGCTATCCGCATGCCGGGCCCGAAAACAGGAATACACATCCTTTCGTGCGTCTTTCTGTTGTGTCTCTTCAATCTCCCTGGGGGCTTTGCACAGGACCGGTCTCTAAAAGATCGCCTTGTGGAGGATGAAGATGTCCCTTTTGAGATTGAAGCAAAATATATGAAACTTCGGGAAGAGATTTATGACTTGAAAGGCGACATCGTAGTAAAAAGGGCCGATCAAACCCTCCACGCAGAAGAAGGGACATATGACAAAGAGTCCGGCATTGCCAAGGTAAAAGGAGACATCCGATTTGAAGTGGCCGGAGATGTCCTTGAGTGTGAGGAGGGCGTCTTCAATCTTGAGGAGCAGACCGGACAGGTTTCTCGCGCCCATCTCTTTTTGAGAGAGAGCCGATACTCAATCAGTGGCGAAAAGATAGAGAAACTTGGGGCGGACACCTATTCTATTGAGGACGGACGTTTGACCACCTGTGATGGCGAACCTTCAGACTGGAGCATTACCGGTTCAAAGATTGACTTCACCATGGAAAAGTATGGGACGATCAGAGACTTCGCATTTCGGGTTCGAGAATTTCCCATCTTCTATCTCCCCTACCTGATTTTTCCAGCCAAGACCGAACGCCAGACCGGTCTGCTACTGCCAAAAGCAGACTATTCGGACCGGAACGGTGTGAGTATGGAAGTCCCCTTTTTCTGGGCCATTTCAGATCAGACTGACGCGACCTTCTATGCGCGATATATGAGCGAGCGCGGGTATATGCAGGGATTGGAATTCCGCTACATAGACAATCAGGATTCAAAGGGGGTTTTTTTGTTTGATATTCTCTCTGACGACATAGAGAAAAAAGACCTGAATGATCCGGAGCAGGTGGAGGTCAGTCCCTTTCCTAGAACCAACCGAACCCGTTATTGGCTGAGAGGTCGGATGGACCAGGATTTGCCACAAGATATGCTCGCTCGACTGGACCTGGATTATGTCAGCGATCAGGATTACCTCAGAGAATTTGAAGGGGATCTCTTCGGTTTCGAGGCAAGGCCTGATCTGAGGGATGAGTCCGGACGGCCTCTGGATGAGAGATACTCACCCGCAAGAAGATCCAGCTTAAGGCTGAGTCATGAGGGGGAATTCTACAGCTTGCAGGGGGCGTCTTTTTATCATCAGTTGCCGGAGAATCCTTCAGAGGATGAGACCACTCAGCCGTTAGGCGCGTTAAACTACGCATTCCTTCCGCAACGGGTCCCCCATTTTCCGATATTTTACAGCCTTGATATGGATTACCAGTATACATGGCGTGAGGTCGGCTCAAAGGGCCATGGTTTTTCGTTTAGCCCGGAGTTATCATATCCCATGTGGCTTGGAAAGCATCTGAGTCTTGTCTCCTCCATAGACTATACGGGGAGTATGGAATGGTTTGATGATCCCCTGGAAGGGAAGGATCATCAGTTCAAAGACGCCTATCGGGCGCAAACCGGGTTGTCGACCATTTTCGAGAGGATCTTTGGAGTCGAATGGGGAAGCATAAAGAGAGTCAAACACAAGATCACCCCCAGTTTGACTTATGATTACGGTGTATTTCCGGATGAACGAGAAGAAAGCCTATGGTTTAACCCCCTTGACCGGGATTCAAAGGTCAACCGGATCGTTTTTTCCGTTGAGAATCTCCTCGACGCGCGCATGGAAAACGAAAAAGGTGAGGTTTCCTACCGTCAACTGGTGAGATTCAGCCTGAGCCAAGGCTACAACATCGACGAGGCCAGACGCGATAAAGGGCCCATGGAAGAAAAAAAGGAAGCCTTCGAGCCCCTACTCGCCGCAATGATTTTAAGGCCTTTGCCGGGTCTATATTTTGTGGGTCGCGCGGAATGGGACTATGAAACGGACAAGGTTACAACCGTTGATTTGTCCCTGGATCTTTCCGTACCCAGATCAGGAAACAGGAGAGATAGATATGCCCTTGATTATGTGAAAGTGGAAAACGGGAATAGGTCTTTGAAATTCCTGGCCGATGTGAATCTCAGTCACGGATTCTCCGCAGGAGCGTCAATCAATAGGAATCTGGATCTTAAACATGATATCCGCAACGGTTTCTGGATGGAATATGAGTCCCAATGTTGGGCGTTGCAGGTGGGAATGGAAGAGGAAGAGGCAGGGACGCGCTTCATGCTGAGTGTTCGTCTGCTCGGCTTCAATTGGTAAATCAATAATTCCAACACTTCATCCCCGGCTCGTCCGGTTAATGAGTCTGCAATGATATGGTGGGCCCGTTCAGTTGAACAGAGAGCAAATGGTGATGAAGTTTTTTCTTCGATTCCGGGCCTCCCGGCCTGGTTATTTCAAACAGTTACGGACGGGTGATGCCTCCCCCCTCCGCTGGTCTTCCCGCCTCTTCGAAGCGGGAAGCCAGGGGGTCCCCCATTCCATAACTATTTGAAATAACGTAGGCCTCCCGACAGTCACTCTGAAAAGACTTCATCACCATTACTTGTATGTGTGAATGTAGCTTTCATTATAAGCACTTACTAACCGGACAAACTTCATTCTCTTATATTCTTTCCACACCTGACCCTCTCTAAGGCTCTCCCTACCTTGTTGAGCAGGATGCTCATCACCAACCTCAAAGCAAGGGCGGCCGCGACCAAAGGATTTAAGAACTTCAGAGACGTTCTGTTGTATTTGTCAAAAAGTCTGTAACAGCTCTTGTGAAACTCAATCAAAGAACGGGCAGGTTTTTTCGAGCTACTTGTTCCAATGGAATGAACCACTGTAGGGACTGGATGATAGACCACCTTCCAACCCTTCTGCCACATTCGCCTGCACCAGTCCGCGTCTTCCCAATAAAGAAAAAAGCGCGTGTCCATGAAACCTACATCGTTGATAGCCTTTCGTCTTACGACCATGCAGGCACCGGAAACCCAGTCCACATCCATTGGTGTTTTTTCATCGCCTCTGGTCGTGAATATGTTCGAGCGGGTCATGGGATTGTTTGGAAACCATTTGGTCAGTAGGGTGTTTCGGCCGAACAGCCCGGTGAAAGGGGAGGGAAATGCCCTCGCAGATCCCTGGGTTGTTCCGTCCGTATCGAGGATTCTCGGCCCGACAATCCCGATATCCGTGTTTTTCTCCATGTGTTCCAGGATCGCTTCAAAGCAACCTTCCCGGACAAGGGTATCAGGATTGATCAAGACGACGTATGGCGCGGCACTTTGGGTCAGCCCCTTGTTGACGGCCCTCGCAAACCCGATGTTCTTTCTATTCTTCGAGACCATAGTCTGAGGAAACCTCGAACGCAATCGATCCACGTCATCATCAGAGGCATTATCTTGAATAAACACTCTCGTGGAGATATCACCCAAGGAATCATATATCGATCGGAGGCAAAGCATCAGATCATCCGTGCTGTTATGGTTGACTATCACGATGTCCAGCACGTCATTCTCCTTTTCTCTCAGACGGTTTCATGAGTAGCCCTTCTCTTCCCCGATGATCGTTGAGATCCATTCCTGTTCTTCCGGTTTCAGATAGGGATGCATGGGCAGACTGAAGACCCGTCTGGAATAGTCTTCACTCACAGGAAAATCCCCTTCCCTATAACCTAAGCCCTGGAAGGCCGGCTGAAGGTGTAAGGGCTTGGGATAATAGACGGCCGTGGGGATACCGGCCTCTTTGAGTCTTGACTGCAGTTCCGAGCGCTGTGTTTCGTCTCTTGACAGAATAGAGTACTGTGCCCAGACGGATTGATATTCAGGGGGAACAACGGGGGTCACAAGGTCGATGTCGAGCGCCGATAGTAACTCCGTGTACTTCTCAGCCACTCTCTGGCGCTTTTCGACCTCATCCGGAAAAATGTCGAACTTGGCATGAAGGATAGCGGCCTGAAGGGTGTCCATTCGACCGTTGATGCCGATACGAACATTGTCGTATCTATGGGTTCCCTGGCCGTGCAGGCTAAAGGATCGCATAGCCTGAGCCAGTGCTTCATCGTCCACAAAGCACATGCCTCCATCACCGTATCCGCCCAAAGGCTTGGCCGGGAAGAATGATGTGCAGGCGATATCAGCCAAAGAGCAGGCTCTTTTTCCCTTGTATTGGGAACCAAATGACTGGGCCGCATCCTCGATCACAAAAAGCCCATTCTTTTTAGCGATGGCGTTGATGGCATCGTAATCCACCGGAAGGCCGAAGAGATCCACGGCAATAATCCCCTTGGTCACAAGGGATGATTCAGTGCAACCTATCGGTACCGGGTAATCCCCAAGGCCGTCTCGGAGGGCGACGAGGGCTCTTTCCAGGTGTTCCGGATCTATATTGAATGTCTCGGGGTCGATGTCCGCGAAGACCGGCGTGGCCCCGAGCAGGCTAATGACTTCTGCAGTGGCGATGAAGGTGAAGGGAGAGGTTAAGACGGCGTCTCCCGGGCCGACATCATAGGCCATAAGAGCCAATAGAAGGGCATCGGTTCCGGAAGAGCAGGCAACGGCATGCTCAATACCCACATATTCCGCGAGTCTCTCTTCCAATTGTTTTATCTCCGAGCCAAGAATGTATTGGCCATGGCTCAGAACAGTCTGAATGTTGGACTCAATCTTCTCTCGAATACGTTTTTGCTGTGTGGCTAAATCAATGAATTGCATCGTGTTCTCCTCGAGACCCTCGAAATACTCAAATATGTTCCTGGCTGTCCCGATGAAAATCGGGAGGGTTAGAATTTTCGTCTTCCTTTCCTGCCCGACCCCTTATTCTTTGAAGTAGTCGATGACGCTCTGTATCATGGCCTCTAAGTCGTATACCGGCTTAAAGCCTATAAGGTTATTTATCTTCTCTATATTCGGACACCTGCGTTCCATATCCTCAAACCCGGGGCCATAAGCCTTCTCGTAAGGGACATGTTCTATGGTCGAATCGCTCCCGGTCATATCTTTGACCCTCTGAGCCAACTCATTAATGGTGATTTCATGATCATTGCCCACATTGAAAACGTCCCCGTCCGCCTGCGGTTCCGCCATAAGCGCTATAATAGCCTCAACCGCATCTCTAACATGGATAAAACTGCGGCTTTGGGTCCCATCCCCATAGACGGCAATGGACTTGCCAAGCAGGGCGCTTTGAACAAAAGTGGGCAGGACCATACCGTATTGTCCTGTTTGTCTGGGTCCCACGGTGTTAAAAAGACGTGAAATGACCACCGGGAGTTTCTTCTCATCATGATATGCCAAGGCCAGGAATTCATCCAGCGTCTTGGAACAGGCATAGGCCCAGCGTCTCTTCTTGACACTTCCCATAATCCGGTTATCATCCTCTGAGACCTTCCCATTAAGGTGTCTACCATAAACCTCTGAAGTAGAAGCGATTAAGACTTTCTTCTTGAAGCGGTTTGCCAGCCTTAAAACTGCCTCTGTCCCCTTGACATTGATATCCAGGGTCTCCACTGGGTGGTCCATGATCTTCTTTACCCCTACGGCCGCAGCCAAGTGATAGACATGGTCCACTTTAAAGACTAATTCATTCATCACGGATTCATTCAATATGGTATCCACGACTAAATGTAGTCTGTTATCGTCCTGAATGCCTTCTATATTAGCCAGGCTTCCAGTCCAGAGATTGTCAATGATAAACACCTCATGGTTCAATTCCAGGAGTCTCTCAGCCAAATGAGATCCGATGAAACCCGCTCCGCCCGTGATTAACACTTTCATCTTAATGTTACCTCACTTCAGATTATCCTCATAAAATCAAATCTCTATGATGTGCGGCTCAGGCCGCTCTCTTCCCGTAGCAGGACACAGCTCCGCCCCTTCGATTGAATGGATGAAAATGATCTAATCCATTGATATTATAAGATATATTGACTCAGTCAAGCCCTTGATAAGCCTGGCATGTAGACCCGCCGTCGGCAGACGAGCCGCATCGTATATCACCTGGACGGGTTCAAGATGATGCTAGGAAACCTTCTCCAGGGCCCAGCCTTCAATTTCAACAGCCAGTGACCGATTTAGAAGTCCGATGGAAACGACGACTTTGTCCGATTTGCCCTTGTGACGGACGTAGAAGCCGATCAGGCCTTTGAATGGTCCGTCCATGATCATGATCCTGTCGCCCCGCTTCATAAGAGATCGATTTTCTACAGTCCGGTCGGTTCCATCCAATATCATTAAAGAGGAAATCTCCTCGTCCGTGGCCGGTATGGGTTTGCCTTCAAAGCCCACCAGGCGAACGACACCTATGGTTTTAAGAATGTCCAAATACTCCAACGCGTTGAGACCTGTGTGCACAAAGACATATCCGGGCAACATGGGAATCAATATCTTTTTACGCCTGTCCTTCCGCCGGCTCATGACCTGACACCTGGGAAGGAAGCTTTCAACGGATTTGCCGCAAAGGCCGTCATAGACCTTTTGTTCATAATGGCTTCGAGTATGAACAGCATACCATTTCAGAAGATCGGAGGTCATATCGTCGCTATCCTTTCGAGTCCTACGCCTCGATGTAAAAGGATTTTCCTGTCTTTCTCCGTGTCTTCAAGACGGGTCAACAACACCATATCCCAATCAGCCCGATGTAGGCGGGCAAAGCCGGCGACACGATGTCCAAAGAAATTTTGCCCTCTCAGAGAATCGTCTATGATTCCCGTCAGACGAATATTTGTCAGCTGCAGATAGAGATAGGCCAATTCAGCCACCTCGCCTGCTCCATAGAAGAGAAGGGAGGTCACTCCATATTTTCCCATCTCCACATACTTGTCCAAGAGCAATTTCCTGATTTCCCTTTGAAAATCAATAGAATATCTGAGGTATTCCGCGGTAAGCCTGCTTTTTTCGGTCAATCCCTCATGTGTCAGGAAATACTTAACCCTGTGCCCGGGCATCGTCTTAATCTTGAAATATCCCTTGTCTACGAGTCGTCTGAGGCACGTGTTGACCAGACCCAAGGAGAGGTTTAGGCTGTCTGACAGTTCCCGCTGGGTATGGTCACCCTTGCGGTCTATTTGCCCCATCAATCGAAGGGTATGGAGATCTTCTCTGTTCATTATCTAGAGCAAGGCTCGGAGCTGTTATTCCAGGTTCTATATAATATTCATAGGGTTCAGTAAATGATTAGTTGCTAATGTTCGATAATTGAACATTTGTCAAGCAAATAACCCTGATGGTGATAGCCTTTTGAAGAATCTCTTGTTCAAATAGTTGGGGATGCCTTCATATGGAAAAAATCAAAGGGGGTTCTCGTGTCGTGTCCCAGAAATAACTCAAAGAACTCTAAGTAGATTGTATGACACGTGGGGGTATGGGGGTCTCTTTTCAGTTTCACCACCATCTATCCAGAGGTCGTGGAACGGCCATTCGACCTCCTCGACAAGCTCGGGACAGGCAGGCTCATGTTCCTGCCCTCGGCCATGAGCCCGGGCCGAATGGAGCAACGTCGAAGGACACCATAATTTTGCATATTATGAAGCAGCCCCACGAATAATGTACCCACAGCGACGGGCATTCCTTGTGCCTGTCCACCGAACGGTGTCCTCTTTGGGGGCGGTAACAGGCTTGGACGTCTTTTGGGTGGTGGAACTGAAAAGAGATCCCCATGCCCCCTTTGAAAATGCACAGCGAGCGCATTCCCCACAGGCTTGTTGGAGCGCAGCGGAAATCCCGCTTGCGGGGCTGCGGGGTTAGCGAGCGA
>JAFGFY010000159.1 GCA_016930795.1 Deltaproteobacteria bacterium | reverse complement strand
TTGGATGGGCAGAGATTGAGGTCCCAATATGAGATATCAAGGAGTCCATCATGGCGATCATTGACTATGTTCCTGCCTTGGGGGACAATTACATATATATTTATCGATACGAAGGGAACAAGGCCTTTGTTGTCGATCCGGGAGACGCAGACCCTGTATTGGAATACGCATCCAGGAACGGGATAGAGATCAAAGCGGTGTTCAACACCCACCGTCATTTTGACCATACGGATGGGAACGACAAGCTCAGAGAGGTCACGGGATGCGAAATCATAGGCCCGGATAAAGGCCGGATTCCCACCCTTGATAGGGTCATTCATGATGGAGACAGATTTCCATTTGGTCCTATTGAGATTCGAGTGATCTCCACACCAGGTCATACGGAGAGCGATGTCTGCTATTTCATGACCCGTCCGGATGGGGATCCGGTCCTGTGGACGGGGGACACCCTCTTTGTGGGGGGCTGTGGACGGCTTTATGGTGGAGGCCCTAAAGCACTCTTTGATTCCCTAATCCGCCTTGCGTCTTTGCCTGAAGAGACTCTGGTCTTCTGCGGTCACGAATACGGGGCGGACAATCTCCGCTACGCCCTGACCATCGAGCCGAACAACAAAATCCTCCAGGCTCGTTATCAGGAACTACTCGACATGAGAAAACATAGCCTTCCCACAGTCCCCTCTACTATTGGGGTGGAGAAAAGGACCAATATCTTTTTGCGGGCAGGAGTTAGAGAGGTTAAATCAACCCTTGGTATGGATGAATCAGAACCCTTTGATGTGTTTGTGGAACTGCGTCGAAGAAAGGATGTGTTTAAATAAATGGTCTATAGGCTGAAGGAGGAGGGCTGAAGTGAGTAAATTCTAATCCCGTTCCTTTAAGATGTACAGAGCCCAGGTATCACAAATGCCTGGGCTTTTTGTTTGAGACAGTTAGAGAAGGAATGCTCATTTTTGGGAATATTTGCCACAATTGAGAGAAGATCACTAATCTCCGCTATCCTGCATTACCTTATGATTACAGGTGGTTGCCCAACTATTTGATCAAGTACGCTTTCCCAACAGATTTGATGCCAACAAATTTGTTGGGAAAAGGCTTGACATCACAACTAAAAGAATTTATAGTTACCAACAATGTTGTTGGCATCAAATCTGTTGGGAGGTATTTTAGATGAAAAAGCTTAAACGAGCAGTCGGCAATTTTGTTACAGGCGATGAGTTTTGGGACAGGGAAAAAGAGATTAGACTTTTTACAGAGCTTTTGGATGAAGGGGCTCATATCCTGATGGCCGCGCCTCGGCGCATCGGTAAAACGAGCCTTATGAGGGAGGTCGCTCAACGTATTAAGGAGCGGTATTATTGTCTGCACGTTGATCTGCAGAAATCAGAATCCCCCGCTGACGCAATCGCCGAGCTTGGTAAGGCAACCCGGCCCTTTGCAGGACTTTGGGCTAAAACCAAGGGTGTATTCCAGAACATATTGGAGAAAGTAACGGAAAATGTCGAATCCATCGGTCTTGAGGATTTGACCGTGACATTGCGCAGCGGTATGACATCCGCGGATTGGCAATCAAAAGGAGACCAGCTCTTTTCGACACTAGCGGAGACCGAAAAGCCGGTTATTGTCTTCTTTGATGAGCTGCCCATATTAATCAATCGTCTATTAAAAGGTAAAGAATACAAAATCACGCCAGAAAGGCGGGCCGCGACAGATTCCTTTATGTCGTGGATTCGGGATCTCAGCATCCGGCAGAAAGGGAAAATTCGTCTAGTCATCACAGGTTCTATCGGGATTGAACCCTCCCTTCGCCAGGCAAACCTCAGCGCCACATTAAATACCTTCACTTCCTTTATTTTGCCCCCATGGTCAGAAGAAACCGCCTCAGAATGTCTTAAGGCCCTGGCGAATCAATATGGTTTATCAATCCATGAAGATGCCCTGCATTTGATTAGTGAAAAACTCGGCTATTTGATCCCTCACCACGTCCAGATGTTTTTCGACAATATATATACGGATTGCAGACTTCATTCTGACACTGAGGTGACAAAAAAACGTGTCAAAAACATATATGAAACAAAAATGCTCAGCATCCAGGGTCACGCTGAGTTGAGTCATATGGAAGAGAGGTTAAAGATGGCCTTCGGCATGGAGGTCTATCCATTAGCCCTGGAGATTGTCACGGAGACAGCCGTAAGTGGTTTACTCTCCTCTGAGACAGCGATATCCATCTTTAATAGCTACAGCATTGAAGACTATGTATCCAAAGATATCCTCCGAAATATCCTGGAAATCCTCCAGCACGACGGATATATCAAGAAAAAAGGTGAAGAATTCGTCTTCATCTCGAATCTATTAAGGGACTGGTGGAAGAACCATTTCGGATACGGCTATGTCCCTGTTTCCAAAAGGAGGGCTTAGCCTGTGGCGCTTCAGAATGTAAAATATAACCCTGCGTTTCTGAGCCAAGATGAATTGGTCAGATCATTCGTGGTGCGGCAGGTCGACCTTGAGATACTGCTGGAGGTGATTCGCGAGAATAAAGGACAGACCAACCAGCATGTTCTTATTGTGGGACCAAGAGGGTCTGGAAAAACCACTCTAGTCAGACGAGCGGCCGCTGAGATTCACCTGGAAGAAAAACTATCGTCTTGTTGGTATCCCGTTATTTTCTCGGAAGAAAGCTATGAAGTCTGTTCACCTGGAGAGTTTTGGCTGGAGGCCCTGTTTCATATCGGCCAGCAGACCAAAGAGACACGATGGAAAAGAACTTATAAGGAACTTCGTTCTGAAAAAGAGGAAGCCAGGCTCCGTGAGCGAGCTCTGTCACAACTCATGGATTTTGCAGACGAACAGGGAAAACGCCTTTTATTAATCGTTGAAAATCTGAACATGTTACTCGGTCAGCAGATATCCTATGAAGATGCGTGGGTAATCCGCCACACACTCCTGAACGAGCCGAGGCTCATGCTCATTGGTACTGCCACGAACCGTTTTGAACAGCTTGAAAATTCCGACAAGGCCATGTTCGAATTGTTCAAGATTCATGAACTTGATCCTCTCGACACGGATGAATGCCGCGAACTCTGGGCATCCATTACAGGACAGGAATTGGGTGGAGATCACATCAGACCGATACAGATATTGACTGGGGGAAGCCCAAGGCTTCTGGTCATTATTTCAGCATTTGCAGCAAACACTTCCTTTAAGGAACTAATGGATGATCTGACGCACCTTGTGGACGAGCACACCGAATACTTCAAGAGCCATATCGACAGTCTTCCACCTCTTGAACGCAAGGTATTTGTGACATTGGCGGACTTGTGGCAGCCATCCACAGCACGGGAAGTGGCCGATGTCGCCAGGATAGACGTGAACAAAGCCAGTTCTTACCTGAAGCGACTCCTTTCAAAAGGTGCTGTTGTTGAGTTTGAACAAAGTGGAGGCAAGAAATGGTATCAGATAGCCGAAAGGATGTATAATATATATCATCTTATGCGTCGTCGAGGAGAACCTTCGTATCGCATACGCGGTGTAGTCCATTTTATGGTTCATTTCTATCATGGAGAAGAA
This sequence comes from Deltaproteobacteria bacterium, assembly GCA_016930795.1. Taxonomy (GTDB): domain Bacteria; phylum Desulfobacterota; class DSM-4660; order Desulfatiglandales; family HGW-15; genus JAFGFY01. The sequence goes on along the minus strand of JAFGFY010000159.1, from coordinate 793 downwards.
CTTGTTCAGAAAACAGCGGCAATTGCCAGTGAGGCATGTTCTCTACCAGCCGATTCTCGAATTGATCATTATTATGCTTTGGAGGAGATACTGAAATCACCTCAAACTGAGCAGTACAAGGATGAAATTTTCAAGCAGCTTCCAGAACTTTTCTTCAAACTTCCAGATTTGCCCGACGCTTTCCGGAAAACAGTAGGAACTGACACACTTTCTCAAATAACTGAAAAGGAGCAACCTTCAAGAGAAGAGATGGAAAGCCTTCGCCCTGAGAATCCTGAAGACCCGAACGCTTGGGTTAGACTTGTCATAGCTTTGCTTAAGACAAAGAGACTACAAGACGCTGAAAAGGTGTGTCATGGGGCGATAGAATTTGAGCCTAGAAATACTAGAGTACTTAATTACCTGGCGTTTATTCAACATAAGACAGGACAAGATGAGGCTTCCGAGGCAACCTTAGGTAAGGTTATTGAAATCGATCCAGGTTTAGCATGGGCTTGGTATAATCTTGGTAATCTGCTGGGAAGCATGAAGCGTTACGATAAGGCAGAAGAGGCCTACAGAAAATCTATTGAGCTTGCTCCTGAAGATGCAGGAGCTTGGCACAATTTTGGTTTTAGTCTGAAAAGTCTGAAGCGTTTCGATGAGGCAGAAGAGGCCGTAAAGAAATCTATTGAGCTTAATCCTAAAGAATCAGGAGCTTGGAATAATCTCGGCAATATTTTGATAAGTCTACAGCGTTTCGATGAGGCAGAAGAGGCCTACAGAAAATCTATTGAGCTTAATCCTAAAGAAG
>JAFGFY010000158.1 GCA_016930795.1 Deltaproteobacteria bacterium | reverse complement strand
CCGCGGTTCTAACCGGAATGATCGGGATCTATGCGATGAAATCGTTGGGCTGGGTGCAACTGAATCCCAAATCCGGCTCAGCGGGCATGAATATCGTTGGCGGACTGATTTTCGGGGTCGGCTTTGCTGTATTGGGCTATTGCCCCGGCACCATTGCGGGTGCAATCGGGAATGGCTACCTAGACGCGACGGTCGGAGGGCTGGCAGGCATCTTGATTGGCGCCGGCCTTTTCGCCGCGCTCTATCCCCGACTCAATCAGGGTATTCTAAAGAAAGGCGATTTCGGCGACCTGACCTTGCCACAGCTGTTCAAAGTCAAAGATTGGGTAGTTGTCGTTCCGGTGGTTGTGCTGATTTTTCTATTGCTGTATTGGCTGGAACAGGCCGGTTTGTAATATTCCACAATGAAAAAACCATTACTCCTGGTATACTACATAACAACCGGTCCTAGTGTACGCTGTTGGCGCGCCGCCGCTGAGCCGCGCCGTTGCTTACTTTCGATCAGGAAATCCATAGCCCTGATGGATGGCCACCACCTAGTCTTTGGTAGGTGGCGGAGGTAGGCGGCACCCTTGATTTTCTCGTTGAGCTTATGTGTGCACTGCAAGTACAAAGCTTGCCAGGCGCATGTCGAACGAATTCATTACCTCCGTGGTGAAACAGTGTATCCCAGCAGTTGCCAGTTCCTTTGACAATTAAATGGTGATGTTTGGTGGACCGATCCGTTCAATGATTGCGGGTCGGAAGTGGGTATGCGTCAGATAGCCGATTCCCTTTCTTTGATCGAACATGCTCCGTCATATATCCAGATCGTTTTGAACCTGTTTATTTTATGGTAGATTTCAGATGGGTATCAAGATATTGGGTGTTATCATGTAAAAGGCAATCAATATAATTAAAGATTTGCATATTATATTTGGTGGGATCGTTCAGTGTATATTCATGTTGATCGGAAGTATGGGAAGGTTTAATTGGCCTGCGGTACGTAGGTCAATCTGCTCAGACTGCATTCCCGAGTAATGATCACTACAAAAGGAGGGTTGGATTATGATTCTGGCATCGCCGCAGCAAATCAAGGAGTGGACAGAAAAAGGGGTATGGGGCAAGAAAACGCTGATAGATTATTTCAAGGACAACGTGTCGAAATCTCCCAACATAACGTGCCTTGTCGATCCGCCGAACAAGACGGCCCTGGTGGGTTTGAAGCCAGAGAGACTGACCTACCAGGATTTGGACCACGCAGTCGATGCCGTAGCTGAGGGGCTGCTTGCGAAGGGCATCCGGAAGGACGACATCATCATGGTCCAGTTGCCCAACTGCTGGGAACTCGCCATGCTCTATCTCGCCATCACGCGAGCAGGAGCCTTGATTTCGCCCATGCCCATGCAGTGGCGCCGGTTGGAATTGGAGCACATTGCACGAATGACAGAGGCGCGGGCCGTGATCACTGTCGAGGCGTTCGGCAATTTCCAGCACAGGGAAATGGCCGAAGAACTCAGAACAAAATTCCCGTCTATCAAGGATGTCATCACGCTCGAGGAGGTCCGGGAGATGTCAAAGGGCCCCGTCACTGGTAAGCTAGACAGCATCACTATCGACGCCAACGATGTCTTCACCCTTTGCTGGTCCTCCGGAACGGAAGCCGAACCTAAAGGATGCCCGCTGAGTCACAACAACTGGTTGTGCCAGGGCACCTTCCAGTACGAGACGGCTCCCATCATGCCCGGCTACAACCTGATCACCGCAGGTCCTCTCGTCAACATGGCCTCCATCGGCACGGTGTACATACCCTGGCTGATGTCGGGTGGAAAGTTCGCCCTGCACCATCCCTTCGACGGCCCCACATTCATCATGCAGCTTATGGCGGAGGAAATTGAGTATACGCTGCTCGTGCCCGCGGTGGTCAATGCCCTGCTCAAGCACCCGAAAGTGGACGAGTTCAACCTCAGCAAGATGAAGGCAATCACCATCGGAGCGGCACCGCCGGCCCTCTGGTCCGTACAGGACCTCAAGCGGCGCTGGGGGATCGAGTTCGCCAACATTTGGGGGCAGAACGAATCGACTGCCAACGTGGCCGGTCCGAACGACATCCCGAGCTTGGAGATGAGAATCGATCATTTTCCCCACTACGGCAAGCCGGGCTCGAAATGGCTGAATGTCTCGCCGCTAAGGAAGAACATCCATCTGAAGGTCATCGACGTCGCGACGAAGAAGGAATTGACCGAGGAAGGCGCCGTTGGCGAACTCTGGTATCGGGGCCCCAACGTCATTCCCGGTTATTTCAAACGGCCCGATCTCACGGAGAAAGCCTTCGACAAGGAAGGGTTCTTCAATACAGGAGACCTCTTCCAGATCAAGGACAACGACTGCATCGGCTTCTTTGACCGTACCAAGGACATTATCATCCGCGGAGGGTTCAATATCAGCGCTCAGGAAGTGGAGAACATGATCCTCGGCCATCCCAAGGTGCTAGATGTGGCGGCCGTGGCGATCGCCGATGAAGCGTTAGGGGAGAAAGTCTGCGTGTACGTGGTCCCGAAAGGCGAGGAGAAGGTGGAGCTGGAAGAAATCAAGGCCTTCATGAAGGAAAAGGGGATTGCGGTCTACAAGATACCGGAGCGGCTCGAGATCATTCCGGCGATCCCCAGAAACCCCGTCGGCAAGATCCTCAAGAATGTCCTGAGAGAAGATATTAAAAAGAAGATGGGCTGACGTCTGCTTGCCGACGACATTGGTTTTAGGGACCTGCGGCTTTTTCGATTCGCTGCAGGTTCTCTTTTCAATAGGCATCTACCGCCCGTGCGGTTCCGACGGGTGTGTGACGAAGGATGAAGATGAAGAGGAACTGCCGCGGGCTGAGACGTTAGCTTCGCCTTCAAATACAAAGAGGGGGCATGGCTGGTCCGTTTAAACCAACGAATTCGGGGCGAAAGTGGGTATGCTGAACAACCAATTTTCCCTTTCTGATCTGGACATGCTGATTTCTGTAACTGGGCATAACCGGTTTTCCCGTTCCACACTACACTCCAAGTGGCGATCATTGCATTCAAGGATTCCGGTGTGACGAGATTACGCCATTCCCAGTAATGTCTCCAAAGAATCGGCATGGATAAATGATGGGCAAAATTTAGGCTGTCCGGTTGACTTGTGTTGTCAAAATTAAGATGAGTGTTATATTATTAACCAGTTTCCTCTTAAGAAGGAGTGAGTATGGTCAAGGCAACAGGAAATAATTATTTTCGTGAGATCGTGGAAAAAATGTCAAAAATGTCTTTTGCAGTTGGTATGTACCGTCCACCGAGTGAAGGAGGCAGTGCATCGCTGCTTCTTAGAATAACGGAAAATTGTCCATGGAATAAATGTACATTTTGCGAAATGTATAAAGGGCAACCTTTTGTTTATAGGAGTGTTGAGGATATCAAAGCCGACATAGATCAGGTGCAAGCCATTGCCGATGCTATTACAACCGTTTCCGAGAATGCAGGGCAGGGCGGTAGGATTAACAGAGAAGTGTTGAGAGCACTTTTCAGCGTTGATCCTTATCTCAATACGAATCAATGTTTCGTCACTGTTTTCAACTGGCTTTATTCCGGCGGCAGAACTGCTTTTCTGCAGGATGCGGACAGTATGATTATGCGTCCCGCTGAATTTGTTGAGGTGCTGAAATATCTGCGTAAAACTTTCATCACGTTGACCAGAGTTACATCATACACACGTTCTAAAACACTGGCGCAAAGAAAACTTGAAGATTTGAAGGCGATTCGGGAAGCAGGGTTGGACCGCATCCATGTTGGCTTGGAAACAGGTGATGACGAACTGCTGAAAATCGTTCGCAAAGGCGTGACCAGCGCTGAGCAGATCGAAGGCGGCAAAAAGGCGATGGTAGCCGGGTTTCAGCTTTCCGAATACTGGATGCCCGATCTTGGCGGACGGGAACGCTGGCAGCAGCATGCGGAAAATACGGCGCGTGTGTTAAACGAAATCAATCCGCACTACATACGTTCGCGTCCCTTTGTGCCCCGCTGTGGAACGCCGATATTTGACGATTATGAGCAAGGCCAGTTGCACATTTCTTCACCTCTCGAACGTTTGGAAGAGTTGCGCGTTATGATCGAAGGGCTGAATGTTACTTCCCGGGTTTGCTTTGACCATAACATGAATTCCTGGACTAATAAACACGGAGGGCTGCTTTTCCATCAGGACTATGAAGGCTATAAATTTCCGGAGGAAAAGCCAGTTGTTCTGGAACTGATCTGCGAAGGCTTGAAGGTTGATGAATCAAGACATATCAATATAGAAGAGCTCATCGCAATGGGCTCACTGTAGGAATATTTCCTATCATTTGTCGCGGTATGCAAGGCGTAAGACGAAAGGGGTCTGCCTGATCCAGAAACCTGCCTTTTCCCGCGCGTAGAGGGATATATTTTCAAGGACCTTTTTGCCAGCGTTCAAAAGTCAAGAGAGAGATATTCATGATGGTTTCCGCAGTCCCGATTAAACGGTTGTATCCTGTATATCGTTGTGGGGACTAAACGTCCTGCTCAGACTACTTTG
>JAFGFY010000157.1 GCA_016930795.1 Deltaproteobacteria bacterium | reverse complement strand
GCTCAACCGTGACCGATTTTATATTAATCGTCATTACGGCCTTGCCTTTTGTGAGCGGCTATTCGCTGACTCATGGCACCTTGGATTTCGTGCCGTTTTTTGAAGAACATATGACGGTAATCCACATATTCAGCGGTGAGATCATGATCGTGACGGCAGTGTTTCTCTTTTGCAGGACACGACTAAACGCGGATAAGTGTGTGGCCTGTACAGCCTGTGAAATGATTTGCCCCACGGGGACCCTTAAATCCGAGGACAAAGAGAACAAACGTATCTTCACCTATTCGCATTATCAGTGTATCTGTTGCGGGGCCTGTGTCGAAACATGCCCTGAAGCGGCTGCAGAATTAAGGCATGAAATCAGCCTGAATAGACTTCTTCAGTTCGCGCCTAAACAGGAAATACGGTCCGTGGACTTGACGGCATGTGAAAGATGCGGCGAATTTTTTGTACCTGAACCCCAATTGGATAAGATTGGAAAGATGTTTGCGTATGACTATACGCGTTTCTGTCCCAGATGCAGAAAGGTCAATATAGGTGAGGTGTATCACAAACTCTCCCCCTGGGCTAAGAGCCGCCAGTTCATCCGCCTATCAGGTAAAGCGGAGCTATAACCCAAGGGATGAAAGAGGTGGGAACTTTGTAAGAGATTTTTGGTAAATTTATCAGTTTCACAAATCAATACATCTGAAAATCTGTTTCTTAGCGTTACGCGAAAGAAAGGAGGATATCATGGTAGAAGAAAGAGACAAGCTATCAACAGCAGAAAGTCTTCGGAGTACGAGGACTTACGGAAAATTTCGGTGCCATAATCCTACGTGCATGGGCAGGCTGGAGCCAAAGCCAGGAGATAAGGAAATCGAATGCCCAATCTGTGGAATGAGATTCAGGGTGGCTTGGGTCAAGAAGGGCTTTCCCCGAATCAGGGGACCCGTATGGGAGCATAACAGAAAAATAGCCGAAGAAGCTTTAAAGAAGAAGGGGGTAGAATAGCATGCCATTAGACCGAAAACTAGCCATTGTTGATCTCACCTCCGGTGATATTGAAATAAAGGCAATCCCCTTAGGAATCAGGAAAAAATTCCTGGGAGGCAGGGGATTGAATGCCTATCTTCTGTTAAACTACACGCCAGACGATGTTGATCCTTACGACCCGGATAATGTGGTATTACTGGCCGGAGGCATCCTCTGCGGGACACTGGCTTCAGCAACCGGAAGATGTGATGTAATGACCAAATCTCCTTTGACCGGTTTGTTGAGCAGTGGCAATATGGGAGGCTTTTTTACGCCGGAACTGGCCCACGCGGGGTTTCATCATATCCTTGTCAAGGGTAAGGCGGAGTATCCTGTTTATATCTTCTGCCATAACGGGGAAGTCGATATCCGAGATGCCCGGGATATCTGGGGACTGCCGGTGTCCGACACACAATGGGCCATTCGTCAAGACCTGGGCGACGAGGAGGTTAAAAGCGCGGTCATCGGTCCTGCGGGTGAAAACCAGGTCGCTTATGCCAACGTGATGACAGGTATCAAGAATTCGGCCGGTCGATGTGGCGCCGGAGCAGTCATGGGTTCCAAGAACCTCAAGGCCGTCGCGGCCAGGGGGACCATGGATATCAAGATCGCCTATCCTGAGGAGGCCTTGGAATTTAACAAACGCTTTATTGACCAAATCACGAGCGCCAAGGTCAACCAAACCATGGGAACCCTCGGGACCCCGTTTATTTGGGGCGCAACCAACTCCTGGGGCGGCATTCGAACCAGGAACTTCCAGTACAACCAGACCGAGTATGCGGATGATATTGAACCGGAACATCTGGATGAGATCGCAGAGGAGACCTGTGGAGAATATCACATGACGGCCTGCTACGGCTGCCAGGTCCACTGTCGGGCCAAATACCGTATTCCTGACGGCCCTTACAAAGAGGTATATGATGAGGGACCGGAATACACCTCCCAGGGCGCATTCTGCGGGGAGACGGATACGCCCAATGCAATCACTCTTCTTACAGCCAACCATCTGGTTGATAAATATGGGGTGGATAATCTCGAAATCGGCAGTATTATTTCCTGGGCCATGGAACTCAATGAGTTGGGAATCCTTCCCGCCGACAAGTTAGATGGTGTGGACCTGAGATTCGGCAATGATGAGGCGGTTATTGAAATGATAGACCGCATCTGCTTCAGACAGGGCTGGCTCGGAGATACACTGGCAAAAGGCGGTATCCAGGCCTCAGATATTATCGGGAAGAACTCCTTTGATTATCTGATCCAGGTCAAGGGGATGAGCAACCTCCATTCCGACGAGAGGGCCACCCCCGCGCTCGCCCTGAACTGTGCCCTGGCTTCCAGAGGATCGGATCATCTGAGAAGCCGACCGGCCATCGACCTCTACCATCTACCTGAACCGGTGCTGAGAAAGATCTACAGCAGCCCGATTCCATATGACGGGCCTCTGAGTTCAGAGCACACCGAATATATCGGAAAACCCTATCAGGTCTTCTGGCATGAAAACTGTTATATGGCCGTGGACTGTCTGGGAATTTGTAAGTATCACACCACGTTTCTGGGGGCTACTCTACCTAACTTTGAAGACTGGTCCAAGGTCCTCTACTACAATACCGGCCTTGACATGACGCCGGAAGAGATCTGGGATGTGGCGAGACGGGCCAACATGGTGGAGAGAATGTATCAGCTTCGTGAGGGACTCAAGAGAGACGACCTCAGGAAGGGTGATATGCTGAACCACCGTTACTTTGACGAACCGACAAGGCGCGGCGCCCCGGATGTGGTGGGCCGAGTCATCGACAAGGAGAAGTTTGTCAAGATGATTGATGAATTTTATGAGTACAAGGGTCTTGACAAGGAAGGAAACGTGAAACCTGAAACCCTCAAAGAATTGGATCTGGAAAAAGAACCATCACATCTGTTGTAAAGTCAAACAGAGGAGAACATCAATGGCCAAAGTCCTATATATCGATTATCAGAGATGCACCGGATGTCGGACCTGTGAACAGGTTTGTGCTGTGAAACATGACGGTGTCCTCAACCCAATAAGAAGCCGAATCAAGATCATGAAATGGGAAGCGGAAGGTCTTTACGTCCCCATCTCATGTCAACAATGCCAAGATGCGCCCTGTATGAATGTCTGTCCTGTGAAGGCCATTTCCCGTAACGAGGAATTAGGGCGTGTTGAGGTGAATTATGACGTATGTATCGGCTGTCGTTCCTGCGTAGTGGTCTGTCCCTTTGGGGCCATGAGCTTCAACCCGATTGACCGTCAGGTCTTTAAATGTGATCTGTGCGACGGTGATCCCCAGTGTGTCAGGTTCTGTGATGTCGGCGCTATACAGTACATTAATGCTGAGGAAGTTGCTCTCGACAAGAAGAGGCATGCCGCCGAAAGGCTTTCCATGGCAGGCAAAGATTCTGTGGCCCTTTTGGCTCAGATGTAACTATAGGAATGCGATCCTGAGTATTCAGGGGCATATGGATTTTTCAGAAAGAGGCTCCTATTCGGAGCCTCTTTCTTTCTATTGAGACTAATACCCTCCTAGTGTCGCGTCAATCTTAATTCGGCGCATAGACCGCTGAAATCTAGGCACACATAACAAGTACAAGTCCTCTACTTCAGCTATTTTTATTACGACAATTAAAAGTTGACTGAACACTAGGAGGTTGTCCGAGAATAGGAATTTTTTCCAAAACCAAGGCATCGGAAAAAAAATTACCGCAGGCATATACTTGATATTCCGAGGATGATTTTTTGACAATAACGAAGAGTTTGGAGGAAAGGGCATTCGCGGGCAGCCTCCTAGATTATCCGCCTGCAAGCATGGTCAGCAAGTGGATTCCGTCTCCATCCTTCACGGCCTTTTTCAATTCATCAGGATACGCGCTGACTCCATTCAGATAGATCTCAAGGACAGATAGAAGGTTGCCCTTTTTGTCGAATATCTCCTTTTCTATTTCCGGGTATTGACTGACCAGATCTCTTAGGCATTCACCTACTGTATTTCCGCTGACATCCACGGTCTCTTTGCCGCCGGTGTATTGTCTATGTGTCTTATGAAGGTTAATTCTTATACTCACTTCTGAACTCCTTTCCTCGATCGATGACCACGATGATGATATCGCGGGTTCCTCACCATTCTGGTTTTTTGAAGATCACGCTCATTCCATCAAGCCTTGAAAAAACCCTTGAGTTTGTGTCGCCCAGGCTATCCCAAAACCCCAGAAAAATCAAGAAAATGGGAATCACGGCATCACGAATGGTCCTCTCAGGGATGATATCTACTTGGAAAACCCAATGGAATAAGATAAATGAACACAGGGCGGGATGATGGGTGAGGAAAGAGGCCAATATCATGAAGAAAAAAATGGCCATCATATCGAGTTACTTTAAGGATGAATCATACGGTGTTCTGGGGCCTCAAATGGCTGCGACGGTAATCAGCGAACACACCGGCTATGATTGTATCGTCATAGCAGTGACTCGTATTGATGATAAATCTCTCATCAAAAAGGCCCTTAAAGAGTATTTCAAAGAACAGACACCGATCATCGGTTTCTCGACCTTGAGCGGAAGAGAAGATCTTTTCGCGTTTGCAGGGGAACTGAAGTCTGAAGGGGCTCTTATCATTTTGGCCGGACCGCAGTCTGACGTGGACTATATGGGGGAAATCGGGTGGCCGGACCATCCGCATCGCTTTAGAGGAGTTTCAGAGCATTTTACTTTCGCCATTCATGGTCCGGCGGAGCAGGCACTCCCCCTTCTGAAAGGCCTCGATTCCGGTGAATGGAAAGAGGCTCCTGGCCTTCTATACAAAAAGGAAGACGGAGAAATCATTCAGAACCCAAAAGCGCCATGGAATGAAGCACATCTTAAACGAGTCAAATGGAACAATATATTCACTGTAGTTCAGGGAGAACTGATTCCTCTGGAGATTTCCATTGCCCAGGTGCTTCAGCAGGTGGGCTGCCCCTATGCGTCAGAGAAAAGAAAGATGGAGATTGACTATCCCGCAAGTCTCCAGGGCAAAGAAAGAGGAACTATTGAAGTCTCCGGAAAAGGCTGTAGTTTCTGTGATGTCGCTGTCGATAAGGGGTTTTGCGGCGAACTGACCATTGAGACCGTCATGAGTCAAATATCCTGTCTCCCAGAGGATAGAGACGGCAGGAAGATCCCCTTTGAACTAATCAATGAAAATCCCCTACCCGGTCTGCCGCGTCTTTTGAAAGAGGCCCAAAAGCGCGACATAATGCTTTCTCAAGTTCACCTCATCCTTAGATCGGATTGGTTCTTAAAAGGGGAGGACAGATTGCTTGAGGCCTTACATCTGGCAGATAATATGGGGATCTATGTCCTCGTCTCCTCAATGGGTTTTGAAGCCTTTGACGACAGTCTTCTGCGAAACTTCAACAAGGGCGTCAGTGTCGAGTCCAATCTACGAGCCATTCGGTTGATGCGTCGGCTCAAAAAGCAATTTCCTGAGCAATGGGGGTATTCAAAAAGGGAAGGGGCTATCCATGGATTTATTCATCCGACACCCTGGGACACGACAGAGACGATGGCCTGCACTCAAAAGAACATTGCCATCTACGGTCTTGACAGGGATATCCTCCCTCCACACAGTACGCCCCTCATCATCCATCACGCCTCTACGCTCGCGGATTGGATCAGGGAGGTTGAAGAGAGAGAGGGTGTTCATTTCAAGAGAGAAGGATCCGTGATTGGATGGTGGGATGAGGAGGAGTAGACATGTTCTTCATGCAATGGTAGAGTAGACTCTACCATTGTTGATGTAGCCATTTCGGGCCAGCAACTTGCTCCGTTCGCCCTCAACAACTGGAAACAATACATGTTAGCTGCGCTCTCAAAATTCATCCTTAGAATATTGGGCTGGACACTAGAAATCAATCTACCTCCGCATAAAAAATATGTTCTAGTAGGCGCTCCCCATACAAGTAATTGGGACCTCCCCCTCGGCCTTCTGTACATGTCGGCCGTAGGTCTGCGTTTTTGCTGGGCAGGGAAACACACGATCTTCAAGGGCCCGGTAGGAACGATTCTCAGAGCCATGGGCGGAATTCCGGTAGACAGGAGCATCCGATCCGGTCTCATAGAGCGAATGAGTGAGTTTTTTGGCAGCCGTGAGACAATGATTCTGGTCATTACCCCCGAAGGCACCCGTTCAAAGGTCCCCTATTGGAAGACCGGATTTTACTACATCGCCCTTCGTTCAAAGGTCCCCATCACATTAGGGTATCTTGACTACAAGGAGAAGAAACTGGGTATGGGACATTCTTTTTTTCCCTCCGGCGATATTGAGAAAGACATGAGAATAGTCAGAGCTTTTTACAAGGGCAAGACTGGAAGGCATCCGGAACAGCAGGGAGAAATTGCCATACGCCCAAAGAAATAATTTGCAGTCTATTTTGATCATTTTTTCTTGAGGAGAGCTTATGAGATTTCTTATTAGGAAAATCGGACTATATATCAGATTATTCCGGATTCATTTGGTCTCTTTTGTTTTTCCAGCCCTTGAAGAGACTCGGTATAGCAAACTCGGAAAGACATATTTTGACTTGGAGATGTTCAAAAAAGCCATACCTGCGTTCGAAAAATCTGAGGAATCCCATGATCACCTGGATCTGAGTTTCTCAAGGTACAACTGGTACCATCTCGGATTCTGCTACCTCAATCTTGGTGATTTCAAGAATGCTGCCAAGTATTTTGAGAAATATCTAAAACTTCGAAGAGACGACACGGTTGTACTAGGCCTGACCGGTTGGTGTTACGGCCTTCTCGATGAATTTGAATTGGCGCTGGAGCATTATGGCAAGGCATTGAAGCTTGAACCCGATCTGTTTCCACTGCATCTTGAGTATTCTACAATTCTGTCCCTCCTGAACCGTAAGGAAGAGGCACTTAGACAGCTGAGGGAAGCGGAATTACACATTGAAAATCCGGTTGAGAAGGAATTCATAGATGCATTAGCTTTGAAGATCTGTGGTGATCTATCAGGTGCGATTGAGAAGATTAAGGAAGTAGTCACCAAATCGGATGGAGGATTGTATCACACGGACCTTCTTCCCGATGTTGACCCAGTGATAGCACTTGCAAAACTACAGCGAGAAATCGGAGACTCAGAAGAGTGTCTTTCGACTTTGGAATATGCATATAAAGAGCATCCCAATGATTTCTTTCTCGGCAACGAGCTGGCCTTTGAATACGCTGAGCAAAATATTAATCTTGATAGAGGCTTAAAGCTTGCCGAACAGGCGATCAATTGCCAGCCTGACAACTCGCTCTTTCTTGATACTAAGGGTTGGGTTCTTTTCAAGATGGGCAGAAAAGAAGATGCCGTCGTTCACATACAAAGGGCTTTGAGCTTGAATCCCCAGCATACTCAGGTCAATAAGCACCTTCAGACTATTAAGGAGTCAAGCTGATATGACTTCTGGCTTCTGGAAGACGACTTCAGGGCCCAGGTTCTTCTTGGAGAGCAAGCAATTCATGCATAACTGGACAACAGAATAATCAGAAGGATTCCTTATGTCGAGACACACTTTCTTGATACTTGGCGCGGAGGGTCAATTAGGAAAGGCCTTCAAACGTTTTCTTGCCTCCTATGATATTGCTTTTTCCGCTCCACAGGAAAAGAACTGTGACATAACGGATGCATATAATCTTGAGAAGATCGTCAAGAGGGCTTCACCGACCGTAATCATCAATTGTGCCGCTTACAATGCGGTCGATGATGCTGAAGAGGAAAAAGAACTCGCATACATGATCAATTACACGGCGATCGAGAATCTCATCGAAATATGCAATCTTCATCAGATCAAATTGATCCACTACAGCACGGACTATGTTTTTGATGGGACCAAGGGAAACCTATACACTGAGGAAGATGAGACGGCTCCGCTTAATGTTTACGGGCAAAGCAAACTGGCGGGAGAACGGATAGTCGTAGAAAAGGCCCATGACTTTATTGTCTTTCGGACCAGTTGGGTATTTGGCGATGGTGCGCAGAACTTCATTTACAAACTCCGCCAATGGGCAAAAAGGAACAAGGTTCTAAAAATCAGTTGTGATGAAGTCTCAGTCCCCACATTTGTTGATGATATTGTCCATGTGACCTTAAAGGCCACAAACAAGAACTTAGGTGGGCTCTTCCATCTAACTAACACAGGGTATGCCTCCCGATACGAATGGGCTCGGCATGTCATAAATACATTGGATATGGACCACACGATTATCCCCGTCCCCATGAACACCTTTCCATGCAAAGCCAGAAGGCCCTTGTTTGTACCCATGTCCAATGAGAGCCTCAGCAAAGAGCTGGGAATAGACATTCCTCATTGGAAGAATTCAGTGAAACAATATCTTTTAGCCCTATAGCACCTGAAAACCCTTGATTTTATGAGGGGAAAACTAGGCTTGAAAACTCCCCCTAAAGGGGATAAAATAAAAAAATCATCTCACTGAAAAAGGGGGGTAAGCGGACAAATGAGGGAGGAATGGAAGAGAAAATTGTCTATGTTTTTAAGAGGTTGGGGATCAAGTCTTTTAGTTGCCGTATTGATTGCCACATCCTTCAAATCAGCCATAGCTGACTGGAATGATATCCCTTCCGGGTCAATGCTACCCACAATTTTGATAGGAGACCGTGTTTTCGTCAACAAACTGGCCTATGATCTCAAGATCCCCTACACGACTTTACAAATTGTGAAATGGTCTGAACCTAAGCGTGGAGATATTGTCGTCTTTTTTTCTCCCAAAGACGGCAAGCGTCTTATCAAAAGGGTTGTCGCTCTCCCCGGAGATACCATTGCCATGCGAAATGACCGTCTTTTCATCAATGGTCAGTTTGTGCGATATGGTCCCCCTGAGAAGGAGATTGTAGATCAAATCCCTCCCATTGAACAGGACCGCTATGTCTTTCTTAGCGAGGAACTTCCCGGCAAACAGCACACTGTGATGTTTGCCCCGTCACGTCCTTCCCTGGACTCCTTCGAAGCAATGACCATACCGGATGGAAAATACTTTGTGATGGGGGATAATCGCGACAATAGTGCTGATTCCCGTGTTTTCGGTTATGTAGACAGAAGGCTTATTGTGGGCCGCGCAACAATGGTGGTGATTTCCCGGGAAGGATCTTTCTTGAATCCAAGATGGGACCGCTTCTTGGGAGATTTGTCATAGACCGCACTCCCTTGAAGTCCCCTTTGTCTGTCACGTCAGTCTCTATCGTCCGAACCAACCCTCACTGAAAGGCCCTGAAATCCATGAGGGCTTCGTCAAATTCAATGCCGAGGACAAAAGAATCCATGCCCTCTCTGCCGCGTCTCTTACGCTTGCTCTTGTGCCTGACCGTCCCATCTACTTTGACCACGGCCTCAAAAGAGAACAGCATGATGTTTTCGAGTCTATCTCCTTTCTGTGCACTCTCAAGCAAATCAAAGTCCTCTTCACTGACAAATATTCCCACACCGTTTGTTGAATAATCCACTACAGGAAGCTCGTAGTTTTTCTCTGTTTCAAAACCCTTTCTTGGTGTGAGTACTGCGCTGATGAGTTCAGGCATCTCACTGCTCCCTCTACGCCCTCTCCGCCTTTCGGGAAGCACCATGGATTCGGGAAAACTCATTGTGATTTTGGAATCAATACCATCCCTTTGAGAGGTAATGCACAGTGTCTTGAATTCACACGATGTATTTCCGGTCATGAACTTCAGCGCCAGTTGCCGGCCCGGCCTGATGAGTGTATATCCATCTTCCGGAAACAACTCTCCGAGGATGAGGTGAGGCCCGTTTCCATGTTTTGAACGCTCACCCATATAGCTGGCTTTGATGATCCTGCAGGTATAGGATCTCTCATACCCTTTGATTTGAACTGTGATTTTCCGTCTGTGATATATCAAGTAGTCAATGACTTTCCATATCGTCTGTCTGTCTTTCGCCGTAAACATGGTCATAAGAGGTCTCGCTTCCCCTTCCAAGCTTAACTGGAGGATAAGTGGGATGGAGAATGATAATGCATTAGACTATCCCTAGAAACAAAATCACAATATGTCAATCAGGAAAACCCTGTTTTTTGCATGCTAAAAACCTTAGAAAGACCGATGGTTCAGCGTTCCGAATTTCGGATCTCAGTCCTGATCAGTCAGGGATCTTTTCCGGGACATAAGTCATTTCTCCCTCATCATTGCGATACGGGATCGCTCTGAGAAACATTCCAATCTCACCGGTTTCAGCGATTCTCCAAAGGCGACCTGTAAGCGTATCAAGCATAAACTGGTCTTTACTGGAATCTGAAATCTGCCCGAAAATAAACCGTCCATTCTCAGAAAACAGAACCTCTTGCCTTGGTTTCTCCGATCGTTGCTGTTGAGCCCCAAGGGTTTGGGCCGGCACATTTTCAGAGCAAAATAAAAAAGTCAAAGACCATGTCACGATCAGCATAAGAAGCTTCTTATTCATTCTCATTATTCTCCCCTCCCATCTCTTTTTTTGGGTATTTTAAGATCTCATACTCTCGAAATGTGTCAAGCTGTTTGTCCGCCATCTTTCAAGACATGAGCTTGAGCCCGCCTCTGATCCGCCCAATTCTCTATTTTTCCGCTGGATAGAGGCGCCAGTCTGAGTCCCTATGTGATCAGAGCCGTAAGAATGATGAGGGATAGTGGCTTGCCGTATGGACTCGGCCCCGTGGAGACCCAGCGTTGATGGGAAATGGGAATGAGTCCTCAGGAGACCCCCTCGAAGGGAGCTCAAGGGACAAAGGCTTTTCTGAATGGATTTGTTTCTACGTCCATCTGCCGGGTATGGATGTATCGCAGAATTTACAGTGCCCGTTGTCCAGGTTATACTGATTCAGCTGATACCCATTTCGCTCAATGAGTATCTTGCCGCAGTGATGGCAGTAGGTATGGCATCCTTCATGCCTGGGAACGTTTCCCAGATAGACATAATGGATCCCTTCCTTTAAGGCCAAATCTCTAAGCTGTTCCAGGGTTTCTATGGATGTCGGTGGCAACCGGGTCAGTCTGTATTCAGGGTGGAACCTCAGAAAATGCAGAGGATAATCAGGTCCCAACTCTTCTAGAATCCATGCACACATCCGCTTGATCATTTCAAAATCATCCACATAGGTAGGGACCACTAGGGTGGTGATCTCAAACCATACCCCTTTTTGATGAAGAGTCTTGAAGGTCTCGAGAACAGGCTGCAAAGTGCCCCCGTTCAGAGTAAGATACAGGTTATTATCAAAGGACTTCAGGTTGATATTGGCCCCATCAATATATTCGGCAAGTTGCAGCAAAGGCCCCTTGTTGATATAGCCGTTGGAGACCAGGACATTTTTCAGCCCCGCTTCTCTCGCAAGTTTGGCGGTGTCATGGGTGTATTCGTAATAGGTGATCGCCTCCGAATAGGTGAAGGCAATAGAGGGTGTCTTTTCCCCCTTTGCTGCCTTAACCACATCGGCGGGGAACAGCTCCATATGTCTGACTTCCTCCGGTTTTTTCTGTGAGATTTCCCAGTTTTGACAATTCAGACACCTGAAGTTGCAGCCTGTAGTGGCGATGGACAATACGGATGTACCCGGATAGAAATGGTTGAGGGGCTTTTTTTCAATTGGATCCACATTCACGGAACAGGGATTTCCATATGCAAGGGAGTATAACTTGCCCCCTATATTAACCTTTGAACGGCATATACTTCGATCCCCTGGAGAAAGTGTACAACGATTGGGACACACCTGACATTGGACCTTTCTGCCGATCGACGTGTAATGAAAGGCCTCAATAGACCATTTCCAAGGCTTGGCAGGGGCATCATTCTTAAATATATGGCCCTTCACGCTCTTCATATTATCGGCCTTGCCCGGCCAAAAAGCGTATGCCTGTGCGCCACACAGAAACACAGAGGCACCCGCCATCCCCACTGATTTCAAAAATTCTTTTCGCGTTATTGCCCGGTTCATCAGATAGACTCCACTATGTTTTCGAGAACAATATAATCATGCTGCTTGAGATTTTAATCATTATCAGAAAAATAATAGCCGATTGAATCCCCCACAGAGGAATCAGTAATGTTCCGACAACAAGAGTGCCCACGGCGGCGCCGGCCAGATCGGCCGCAAGACACCCGGCTGCGGGGCTTTGTCTTTCACCAATCATTTTGGCGGCCAGAGGGAACTGGAGCCCGCAAAAGAAGGAAAACGTAAAGCAATATCCCAAAAAATAGATCTGATGAAGTTCGCTTCTTAGGAAGCTGTTCCATACAAAGAAGATGAGTATCAGCCCAAGAAGAGCAACCTCCGAGAATACAAGCATACGTTTGTTCCCCTCTTCATAGAGACTTCCCATCGCGGCTCCGGGAAGCAGCCCCAGCAGACAGACCGTGATAATGGCCCCAATCTTGAGATAGATGTATCCATAGATAACCTGAAACGAGAAGATAACGAGCATCTCCACGCCCATGTTTGCCAGGCCCGTGGAAAAAAGGAGGTATTCTTCTTTTCTCATCAATACCACATAGACAAGCACAAAGCCTGCCAAGATCAAGATGAATATCTTGGGAGAAGTCCCGTGTTTCAGGAACCATTCCTGGAACATAACATTCATGATTCTCGGCTCAAAATCCGTGTTCTGGTACTCCTCTTGGTCTAAGATATCTTGTATTTTGAGAATCCTCTCCTTTGTCACATTGCCATAGTAGAATCCATCGATATAGTCCGTGACGATGGACTTGGTTCTCAGTCTAGAAGGAATATCCGTGGAAATCTCTCCGTCCCTGCACAGGAAATAGGCTTCCCCTCCCGGCAGGATCATCACATTTTGAAAGTATGATTTCGCGGTATTAAACATGATAGAGAGCTTTTTCTTCTCCACATCACTGATGTAATCGGATGAGTATTCAAGCCCAAAGGAAAGCACCCCTCCTTCCGAGAGGATTCTTTTTGAGAGGGAGAAGAACTCGCTGGTATAAAACCGGTTTATCTGAAAGGTATCCGGGTCCGGAAGGTCAACAATAATGGCATCGTATCTCCTATCAGTCGTCTTGATATGACTTCTTCCATCCGTATTTTTGATGCTGAGACCGGGAAGGTTTTTGATGAAACCAAACTCTTGTGCCGCCTCAGTCAAATAAGGGTCCAGTTCTACATAGTCGATTCGGTTTGGGTAATATTTTTCCACTTCGCCCAGGCTCTCACCAAGTCCTCCCGAGACCAAGAGAACGGATTTCACTCTTTCAAGCTGAATCAAGGGATAATGGATCTTTTCTTCACTGCCAATGGTATTGGCACTGGAGTAAAGGGGATTGCCGGATTCCCAAAACGTATGCTGGGGGCCTTCCCTGCTGACCACGATTCTCCCATAAGGAGATTCCACGTATCGCACGATGTCCCCATATTGTTTGGATAGGGTGGATGTTTCAAAGCTTGAGTCAAACGCAAAAAGACAAAAAAGAATGACACAAACCGAGGTCAGGATCAGAAGAAAGTATCTTCGATCAGAAACAAGGAGGATTAGCCCCACGATAATCATAAGAGTGGAGGTGATTGCGACGGTCTTGAAAGGTTTTACCCAATAGACAAGGGCAAAGCTGAACAATATGCCTCCACAGGTATCCCCTATACTGTCCGTGAGATAGAGCTCTCCGGACGTAAATTCATGATGAGAATTGTGCAATACCGTTAAGGAATGCGGGAGAATAAAACCGAGCATTAGACAATAAGGCGCCAAAGTCACCATAGTATAGAAAAGGATCTGGTAAAAATCGGGTGATATTCCGTGGATAAAGAGAATTTCTCTGAAATTCCGGATGAGGATCAACTGGATGAGAGGCCAGAGACCCATTAGGACCAGGATCAGGGCATACAAAATAAGGGAAGAGCATTTGACGGGTCGCGCAGCAAGACTTCCGAGGCCGGTAATCAGAAGCCAACAGAAAAGGACGAGGGAAATAGTGATCTCATTACCATGAAACTGTGACAGGTATTCCCGAATGGTGACAAGTTGAACGGCAATGGAAGAGATCCCTGTGCCTATGATCGCCCATATGATTAACTTCCTTCTATCTGCCATTATTCGTCTATTGTGGAATCGCTTCGTGGTTTTATACCTAGGAGGCTGTCCGAGAATAGCAATTTTTTCCAAAATCAAGGAATGTCTGAAAAAATTACCGCAGGCATATAGTTGATATTCCGAGGATGATTTTTACGGACATGACGAAGAGTTTGGGAAAAAGGGCATTCTCGGACAGTCTCCTAGTGTTCCTCAAAGGCCTGCACTTGGTAGACTAAGACCTCGAGTTTGTCGTCTTTCCAGGCATTCCTGTCCAAGCCCGCCTTCAAACACAAATGCCTGAGGAATTCCTTTTTATCCGGAAGCTGCTCCCAGACCTGAGGGAGGAACGTCGCCTGATTGAATCCTTTCTTGATGATCAGGCCATCAATACCCGGCCGAAGTCTATTCAGAAGATCAACTGCATCCGTGTAATCAAGGGGGGTTGGGTCAGTCAGAATGCTGATCTCCACTCGTACCTTCTTCCATTCCGCTTCCGAAAGAGGAGGGAATCGTGGGTCTCTGAATGCCGCATTGATGGCATTCTCCCTGATCCCTTCAATCATAGATTTTTGAGGGACAATGTGACCGATACATCCCCTGAGAGCTCCATTCTCAGTAAGGGTAACAAAGGTGCCTCGCTTCCCTTGAAACTTCGGTGACTGAAAAGCCTCGGGCTGCTCCTTCTCTTCATGCCCCTTAAGTCTTTCTTCAATGGTCTGCCTCGCCACGGAAAGGAGGTATTTCCCCTCTTCTTCCGTCAATTTGTCCGTGTCGACCATATCCGCCTCCTTCTTCGTTTTTTCATCAGTTGCGATGTGTGCAGACATGATCCCGGATACAGGCTGACCGGCCTCTTCAGCACATATCGCGTGAATTCCCGGGTACAAAAAGATGAAGAGTAGAGGGAAAAGGAGACAACCCATAGAAGTATGCACCCAGGATGCTATGCTAAGCTCTTTCAGGTTCATCTGTTATTAGCGCGTTATCTCTCATTCGATCCGAACAGCTTCTTGCATTCTGCAGCAGTAAGCTAGCAGGGATATGATCCAATTATATTAATTCGAGCCCCTAAAGTAAAGTAGGTTGCTATTTCCATCAGATTGCACTATAAGTAATACATGGAGAGTCTAAAAAAGAAAAGAGCCCGAACAAAAATCATCTTTGAAACTTTGGACCCCCTATACGTTCGTGAAAAAACCGCCCTCAAATATAGAACCCCCTTTCAACTCCTGGTGGCCACCATATTGTCAGCCCAGTGTACGGATGTTCAAGTCAACCTAGTCACCAAAACCCTTTTCAAGAAATATAAAGGGCCAGAGGATTATCTCAACACGCCTATTTCAGAACTGGAAAATGACATCAGATCTACAGGGTTTTACAAGAACAAGGCGAAATCAATAAAAGGATCTGCTCAAGCCATCATGGATCTTCACGAAGGGAAAGTTCCTTCCACCATGGAAGAAATGGTAAAGCTTCCCGGTGTTGGTCGAAAAACGGCAAATGTAGTCTTGGGCGCGGCCTTCGGTGTTCCCGGCATTGTCGTGGATACCCATGTCAAGCGCCTTTCCAACAGATTGGGACTTAGTGACAATCAGGATCCTGACAAGATTGAAAAAGATATTGAAAGACTGCTTCCTGAAGAAAGGTGGCGCCGTTTTTCAGACATTCTCATCTATCATGGCAGGAAATATTGCACGGCAAGAAAACCGGCCCATGATCTCTGTCCGATCTACAAGCACTGTCCATCCAGATCGATCTAACTTAATGCCGATTTACCAAGACGGTGACTGAAACTCTGCCACAAGAAAGGTATGATCAGAGGCCTTTTGGCGAGTCCTGGGTTCGGTATCGATCCAGACGCGCCGGGAAGTCTCTGCCAATGAAGGAGTGGCCAGAACGTAATCAATGCGCCACCCTATGTTCCGCTTGAAGCCGTTGGGGACTCTGTAATCCCAAAATGTATAAAGACCTCCTCCTGATTCATGTTTTCTAAAGACATCCACAAATCCCCAGGCCAAGTATTCCCTCAAGATCTCCTGCTCCTCGGGGTGAAACCCGACTTCTCCTCGTAGTCCTTCGGGATCATGTACATCGATGTCCTCAAGGGCAACATTCAAATCCCCGGCCAACAGCAGAGGCTGACCCGCGTCATAGTTCCTCTTGACATGAGAGAGGAGATCTTTGAGAAACCGAAGCTTGTAGTCAAACTTTTCGGTCTTAGGGGCTAAACCCTGTGGGACATAGACATTTATCACCGGGATGCCACTAATGACCGCGCTGATAAAGCGCGCCTCTTCTTCCTCCCCTTCGTAAAGGTTCAACCGGATCTCTTCTAACGGATGCTTGCTGACTGTAGCTACTCCGTTATAGGACTTCTGTCCCTTGATTACGGGCTGATAGCCCATGTCAGTAAATGGCTTTATCGGGAAATCCTTGTCCTGGACCTTGGTCTCTTGAATACAAAGGACGTCCGGTTGCTCCTTTTGCAGCCAATCAGTGATGATTTCCAATCTGGCACGGATGGAGTTGGCGTTAAATGTGGCAAGCTTCACAATACCCCCCCTGGAGAGATATAAAGAGCCTTCTTTTCAACGGGCCCTATGCTATCACATGGATGGCGTTGATGGAAACCGATAAAAAAGGAAGACACGTATTGAAAATGCACAGCTAGCGAACTACAATAAATACTTCCTTACATTTGGAAGATTCCCCGCGGCTTGCCGCGGGGAGCCTCAATAATAAGTACCTGCTGCACAGGTTCAAAGGGGCATGGGGGTCTCATAAAACCGGATAAAATGATGGAAGGTATTTCTGGGACACCACACTAGGCGATCATCCTGTCGGCATACACTCCCACAAAAGAGACGTTCGACAGTGGTCCTTTTAATTTGAGCATGTGATAGCTTAGTATGTTAAGACCAAAGGTATGGATTTCCCTCAAGGCGTTGGTATCAATAATGACATGATCGGATTTCATGCAGTATTCTTTGAGCTTTTCGACCAACTGGTAAGCAGAACTCCCGTCAAAATCTCCAATTAATTTCAGATGCATATTGTTTTTCTTTCGTTGAACAGACATTCTGAAATGGTATCTCATAACGTTCCTCTCACTATGACAGGGGCTAAAGATTGGTATGACCGCTTTTCATGCGACAACACACGCAAGGTACTGATCAAAACGCTCACCATGCAACGGTTATTGAAGAATGAATATTCCAGCGAATTCTTTCTGCATCGCTACTGGAATAATGAGGGAATGCAAGTTGCGCGCCTAATCCATCCCCGGCAGAGAACCATCTTTTTAGACCAGAATATCAGATAGTTAATAGATTGTTGAGGAAAGCGCAAAAAGCGGCCGCATAGAGAGGAAGAAAGCAAATAAATGTTCTGTGTACTTTTTTTTAAGATATTGGCAAGATATTACACACTGGATTACCTAATTTTACTCCCCGGGGTGACGGGCGCGTCGGGTATCAGGAGATGAACACCCGATTCATCTTCCGCGGCAAGGACCATGCCCTGAGATTCGACACCCATGAGCTTGGCCGGCTCAAGATTGGCCACGACAACCACTTGTTTTCCCACAAGGCTCTCTTCCGTGTAATGGCCGACGAGCCCGGCTACAACGGTCCTTTCTTCCCCGATATCTACAATGACCTTAAGGAGCTTTTTAGAACCGGGGATTCTCTCGGCCTTCAAAACATGTCCCACTCTAAGATCGAGTCTCTGAAATTCTTGAAAGGATATCCCACCTTCATTGTCCTTCTTTTCTGTTTCTTTCTCCACTTTCGCTCCTTCTTTACTCCTGCTTTCTTCAATCCTTGGAAACAGGTGTGGAATCTTAGAGATGGTCACAGCGGTCTTCCCTTTTCCCCATTCTGGTAAATCTTTCAGCTTCAGATCTCTGCCCTTCTTAGGGAGGCCCAGAAAGCCCTGTATCTTTTCTGAAGTCCCCGGTATAAAGGGCCAAATCAATACAGATACAATCTTGAGGGACTCAAGGAGATAGACCATAACCGTGCCCAACCGTTCCTGGTCTGATTTGATCAGGACCCAGGGGGCCATGGAGTCGATGTATTTGTTGACCTTCCCCACCAGTTCCCAGATGGCAATTAGGGCCTTGTGAAAACCCAGTTCAGGCATCAGTTCCTTATAGGTATCTACCAGGGCAAGGGCATCGCTCTTTAGAGCTTCGTCTTCCTCACCAATTGACCCCACACCAGGTGCCTCATCCTTAAAATACTTGCGAACCATGGTCAGGCTTCTGCTGACCAGGTTCCCCAGGTCATTGGCCAAGTCCGCATTGATCCTCGCGACCAGGGCCTCTTCGCTGAAATCGGAATCCAGCCCAAAGACCATTTCACGGAGCAGGAAATATCTGAAGGCATCCAGGCCGTAGACATCCACCAAATCAAGGGGTTTCACCACATTTCCCAGACTCTTGGACATCTTGCCTTCATTGATATTCCAGTAGCCGTGGACATTGAGATGCTGGTAAGGCTCGATACCCGCGGATCTAAGCATACAGGGCCAGAATATCCCATGGGGCTTCAGAATATCTTTGGCAATCATGTGCTGTACGCTGGGCCAGAACTTCTTGAACCGTTCACCTTCAGGGTAATCAAGGGCCGAGATATAGTTGATCAGGGCATCGAACCAGACATAGGTGACGAAATCCTCATCAAAGGGAAGAGTAATCCCCCAATCAAGCCTGGATTTCGGGCGTGAAATGCAGAGATCATCAAGAGGGTCTTTCAGAAAAGAGAGGACTTCATTCTTATAGCGCTCAGGCCTGATAAAACCAGGAGTCTGCTTGATGTGATCGATAAGCCAATCCTGATACTTGCTCATCGCGAAGAAGTAGTTGGACTCCTTGATCACCTCAGGCTCTGTTTGGTGATCAGGGCACTTGCCGTCAACCAATTCCCTCTCCGTGTAGAATCTCTCGCATCCAAAGCAATAAAGCCCCTCATAGTCGCTGAAGTAGATGTCTCCTCGTTCCTTGACTTTATTTAGAATCCGTTTCACTGTTTCTTGATGATCCGAGTCCGTGGTGCGAACAAAGTAGTTGTTGGTGATGTTCAGCTTGGGCCAGAGAGTCCTGAATAGGTCACTCACTCGATCCACGTATTCCTTCGGTGTCTGGCCTTCCTTTTCAGCGGCCGCCACGATTTTGTCACCATGCTCGTCCGTCCCTGTTAAAAAATAGGTCTCTGTGCCGCAAAGGGTATGAAACCGATTGAGAACATCAGCTACAATCGTGGTATAGGCATGCCCGAGATGGGGTTCTGCGTTGACATAATATATGGGAGTAGTAACGTAAGATCGTCTGGACAACTCTAGTGTTTCTTCCTTTCTTTACAACCTTTTTTCATTGCCAACATTTCGATTATTCTTTTTTTATTGTTTCTGTTTATTATTCTCTTTTATGTTTCTATTTTGCCCATTATTTGCTTGTTTATCGCTTTTTATGTTATTGTCACCTTGTTCATCGATTTTTTTATTATTATCGCTGTTTTGATTATGACTATCTCTATTCTCAAGGACTTCTTGCTGGAGAATTTCCATCTCCTCACCTGATTCCAGCGCAACGGTCAGTGTCTCCCTCAATACGTTCTGACGGACGACCTTGCCCTTTCCATGGGCCGTGGATACAGCCTTGCCGTTCTTTGGGATATTCTGGGTCGCTTTCTCATAGAAGTCGTGTTCATAGGTTAGACAGCACATCAGTCTTCCACACATCCCGGATATCTTGGCCGGGTTAAGGGACAGGCTCTGGGTTTTAGCCATTTTAATGGAGACCGGAGCGAAAGTGTTTAGGAAAGAAGAACAACAGAGTGGCCGTCCGCATATACCCAACCCTCCAAACATCTTAGCCTGATGGCGGGCGCCAATCTGTCTCATTTCCACCCTTGTGCGATATTTCTGGACAAGGTCTCGGACCAACTCCCTGAAATCAACCCGCTGATCCGCAGTAAAGTAGACGATGATCTTGCTGCCGTCATAGTGACGATCCACAGCGACCAGGCTCATGGATAAAGACCTTTCCTTGATCCTTTCGCCACAGAAGGTGTAAACATCTTTCTCGACTTGGCCTTTTTTCTCGAATTTTCCGATATCCTTCTGACTGGCCAAGCGATACACCTTATTTGCCGGCTTTATGGGAAGACCCTCTTCCTGACTCCTGGGGGCATCGCAGACAATACCCAATGCCAAACCTTGCTCCGTCTCAACCAGGACTTTCTGCCCCTTATTGAGGACGAAATTGCCGGAATCAAATTCCTGGATCTTTCCATATTCTGTAAGCCTTACACGTACTCTTTTAGTCATTGAGTGTTTTCACCTCTACATACCAACTCAGGCAAGCCTTCTCAAGGATAGAAATGCATTCTCTATCAGAAGGTCCAGATTTCGGTTTTGGAGGAGGTCCCTTTGTGATTGATCCAAAATGAAAAAGCTTTCCATCAAACTTTCTATATTAGTGTGTCTGGATATATTTTGCAACTTCCGAGAAAAATCAACGTTGATGAGTAAATGGGACGGGCATTTCAACTTCACAAAGAGTAAATCTCGATACCAGGATTTCCATATACTAAGCAATTCAAATAGATTCGCCCCGGTATTCCCTGTTTCTCCCGCTCCCTTTTTATCCTTTCTTGCATATTGCAGGGCCTTATCCAGGGTCTGTTCTAAAGTTAGATTCGGCAGTTGCATGAGATCAGAGAGGAATTCTTCTCTCATTTCGAAAAAACCTTCGTCACACATTCGGATTGCCCGCCCAAGGCTCCCCTCAGAGATTCTGGCCAAGGCTGTAGCCTCTTCTTTCTCCATGGCCTGCTGAACGATGAGCCAGTCTGCTATAGCTTGAACAGGAATGGGCCGAAACAAGATCTTCTGACATCTGGAAACAATCGTGGGGAATAGGGCCTGCGGCTCGGTTACATTCAAGATCAGGATATTGTTCTGGGGAGGCTCTTCCAGGATTTTCAGAAGAGAATTGGCAGCCTCCTCGGTCATCGTTTCGGCCTGGCGGATAATACTCACCCGGTATTTTCCGGAAAGGGGTTTAAAGCCCAGGATTCGGTTTAGTTCTCTTATCTGCTCTATTTTGATGTTTTGCCCATCCGGCTCGATCATATGCAGATCCGGGAAATTCCCGCTGGCGATCTGACGGCATGATGGACATTGGGCGCACCCTTCTCCTTCTATCTGTTGCTGGCAGTTAATGGCCCCGGTTAAGGCCAAGGCTGCTGTGGTCTTTCCAATGCCCGGAATGCCCGCGAACAGATAGGCGTGAGGGATTTTTCCTCTTGAAATGACGCGTCTCAGGAATTCTACAGCCCGTTCCTGGCAAAGAATACCTGAAAATGGAATAAAATCTGTCTTATTGAACATAAGTATGAGGTCCTTGCCGCGAAATGATTCCTCCCTATAGATTATCACTACACCAAGTGTTCATATCACATCACGCAATCATAAGTCAGGGGAAAACTGAGAACGCGGGCAAATCGAACCATTCTTCTGATATTTACTTTGACTATTCCCCCATTTGTTTCATTTTCCTGTAACCTTTTTGGGGAAACCCAGTTATTATAAATTGAGAGAAGTGAACGAGGAGTGGATGTGTCTGACGATCATCAGTTGATGATTTCCGTTCGCGACGGGGAGACTGAAAAGTTGGGGAAGCTGTTTGAGGCGCACCACAAACGGCTCTATAACTTTTTTCTGCACCAAACAGGAAGTCGGCAGACCAGCGAGGATCTTGTTGTGGATGTCTTTCTCCGTATTCTTAAGTACAGACACACTTACAAAGATGAAGGGAGTTTCTCGGCCTGGATGTATACAATCGCCAGACACACCCGTATCGACTATTACAAAGAACACAACGATCAGTCTGAATTCATGGAAGAACCCGATACCCTCACCAGTAATGTCCCTGATCCGGGAGAGGAATACGAGAATATGGACGATATTATTCTGTTGCGGAAAGCCATGGCTGAGCTTCCGGAAGATAGACGGGAGGTGATTCTCATGAGCCGTTTCAATCACATGCCCTATAGGGAAATCGGGGAGGTCTTGGGGTGTACCGTAGGAGCTGTAAAAGTCAGAATCTACCGGGCCATGAAAGACTTGGCTGAAAGGTACTTTAGATTAGCAGGTGAGAAGAGCTATGAAATGCGAAGAAATTAGAGTCCTTATACCGGATTATCTCTCTGAAACCCTGGACCAGCAGGTGAAATCTCGGATTGATGAGCATACTTTGAGCTGTGCCGATTGTAGACGGGAAATCGACGCCCTGGCCCTTGTCTGGTCAAAAATGGAGGGCTTGTCCGAAGAAGAACCGGGTCCTGCCATTCGAACACGATTCTATACCATGCTGGAGGCGTATAAACACGGGGTTGAAAATGCGCCTCAAAGACCATCCATGTTTGAAAGACTCAATGAAAGGCTGCGAGTCTGGTGGCCAAGGCAGCCTGTATTTCAGTTCTGCGTAACCGCTATCTTTTTGATTGTCGGTCTCACAATCGGCCTTCGCGTGAATACGGTATCCCGGTCAACAGGAGAACTCGAACGGCTTAATAAGGAGATGACGGAAATGCGCCAATTGGTCACGCTTTCACTCCTGAATCAACCCATCGCGAGCGATCGGCTACGGGGGGTCTTTATGAGCCGCGACATTCCCGAGCCTGACGATAGATATCTGGCCGCACTTGTGACGACTCTCAATTCCGACCCTAACGTCAGCGTCCGCCTGGCGGCGGTGGACGCATTACAAAGATTCTCCGATTCATCGGACGTGAGGACGGATCTTGTCGCATCCCTGCCGCGCCAAACATCACCTTTGGTCCAAATATCGTTGATAGACACTTTGGTGAGACTTCGGGAGAAACGGGCGGTTGATGCCTTCAAGATCATCGCGGAAAACCCTCGAAGTATTGAACCGGTCAAAAAACGTGCGAAGATGGGGCTAGACACCATTTATTAAAGAGAAAGGAGCATGAATCATGAAGACGTTTATCAGGCAAATGACGTTTACTCTATTCCTCGGAATATTCTCTTTATCTGTCGGAGCAGACACGACATATAGTAATCGTGAAGAAGTAGATTTTCCCAAACCGTCAAAGCCGGGGCTTCTGAGGATTATCTCGGGTGAAGGAGATATCATCGTTGAAGGGTATGACGGCCAAGGTGTCATTATTGAAGCAAATTCATCAATCAAAAACGCTCAGAATCCCCCGGAAGATGAAAAGGCCAAGGGGATGAAGCGCATTTCCGGTTTTGGCCTGAGCATATCCTCTTCGGAGGAAGAGAATGCCGTCGTGATCACGCGGTCCATGAGGGATACGTCTGATTTGTTCATCAGGGTTCCTTTCAGTACATCCCTGCAATTCGGTGGTGGTGCGGCTAGACCAGCAGCAAGAGTAGCGCCTCCGGTACCGCCGGATGGGCAACTTGATCCCATGGCTCCGGATTCATACATTGACATGGTTTTTGAGAATATTGGCGGCATTCTTGAAAATGTCATCTCTTCATTTGGTCCCTTCGGCGGTATGTCTGGTGGGGATATCACCATCAGTAACGTCTCGGGTGAAATCGAGGTCAATACAAGGGAAGGAGACATAACCCTCAACCATATTTCGGGTGAGGTGGTAGCCCATTCCATCGACGGTGATTTATTGATTGTTTTCAAAAAATTAACTAAAAAGGAACCCATGGCATTCAGCACGATTGATGGAGATATCGATGTGACATTTCCGGCGGACACCCAGGCAACCATCTCGGCCAAAAATGTTGATGGCGAAATATACACGGATTTCGACATGGATATAATACATGTAAAAGAGATTGACGCGGACAGGAATAGAGGATGGAGAAACGGTCTGACAGGAATGTTCGGGAATACCGTCACCGGAAAGATCAACGGGGGCGGCGCTGACATCCTGATCTCAACGGTTGACGGTAATATCTACATTCGAAAAGGGAAGTAAAATGGAATAAACCATCAAAACAGGATAAGGATAAATTCCCCTAGACACCCCAAACTAAATTCCCTATACTCCGACACCAAAATTTGCATTTCTATCGCATCCGCGTGTGATGGAAAAGAGAGGCACGTAATCTATTACTGGAAGGAACAGATGTATGCGCCCGCCATTTGCTAAATCATTCTGATAAATCCAGTTTTACAACAAGTTCAAACCGTTACAAACCAAACAAGAGGGAGGAGTATATGAAGGTCCTAATCTCAGATGTCATGTCGAATGTCGCCGTTGACGTATTAAAAGAGGCGGGACTTGATGTGGATGTTCACACAGGACTTGATCCGGAAAAATTGAGGGGTATGATCGGGGACTATGAGGGACTACTTGTCCGTTCCGCCACAAAAGTCACCCCTGAAATTCTTGAAGCAGCTTCAAAGCTGAAGGCCATTGCCCGGGCAGGGACAGGCGTGGATAACATACATATTCCAACTGCAACCGAAAAGGGGGTCATCGTGATGAACACCCCCGGACAAAACTCAAACGCGGTGGCGGAGTTGACCATCGGCCTCATGATAGCCCTTAGTCGTCACATACCGAGAGGAACCGAGAGTCTGAAGGCGTGCCAGTGGGAAAAAAAGGCCCTCATGGGGACTGAAATCAAGGGAAAGACACTGGCCTTAATCGGAATCGGAAATATCGGTTCAATCGTCGCCCGGCTGGCACAGGCCCTGGGAATGAGTGTGATCGCCTATGACCCCTATATCGAAAGGGCTGTTGCCCGGGATATGGGCATTCAACTCTTTGAAGAGCTGGATCTGGTATGGCCCAAGGCGGATTACATCAGTCTTCACATCCCCAAGACGGATGAAACAGCGAATCTCATCAATGCCAAGGCAATTGCCAAGATGAAGGACGGGGCATACATCATCTGTGCGGCAAGGGGGGGCATCATTGATGAGGATGCGCTGGTCCAGGCCCTTCAGTCAAAGAAGATTGCCGGCGCGGCCCTGGATGTCTTTGCGAAAGAGCCCCCGGGCAGCTGTTCCCTTCTGGAATGCGACAATTTCATCTGCACCCCCCATATCGGGGCCTCTACGAAGGAGGCCCAGGTCAATGTGGCAAGGGCCGCCGCTGAACAGGTGCGGGATTATCTACTCAAGGGGGAGGCCAGATTCGCGCTCAACAAGGATTAGAGACACTTTCACCGCATGACAGGGGGCTTTCCCTTAGAGACAAGGGATATCCCCCCCGTAATCCAGGCCTGTTACGACGTGATCATCTATGTGCAGATCATGTTTGTGCTGTCAATCAGTTCAAATCCTTCATTTTCTTAACCTCGACAAAAACCCACCCAAAACGAATGAAAGGCCAACATTCGGGCAGTTGCATCGCATGATGTCAGACATATCGCGGGTTTTGACATTTGAATCTTCACTTCGATATTCTCAACATATCGCAGATGTTAGAAGTTATGGTTTTGCGGCATATTATTCTCCTATCAAAGGATTGGATTAGGCCGTGATTTATATGAGATATCCAAAAGCCGTTTTGGAAGCTACGTTTTAATGCAGAAATTTAATACCATCCCTCTTGCCATTTCAATCCTCGGGATACAAGATCGATGGGACTTGTTTTTGTACGGTGGCCATCAAACCGGCAAGTGAACTCGCTTTGGATAAGTCTACATCTTTTTGGTTGATACGCGTATAGCGCCACTGAACACCTGTCTCTTCGGAAACGCGTCGACACCAGGAGCGTATGGCATCGTCTTTTGCGCGGGTGCCTTCCCAGACGCGGCCCTTGGTTTCGATGATCCAGTTCACCTCTCCATCATTCGTGTGTTGAACGACCACCCAATCCGGGTGGTAAAAACCAATGGCGCCGCTGGGCTTTATGTAATCTACCCGGAACTGGGTTCCCGACTCGCCCTGTTCGGTGGTGCCGAGAGAAGCAAAACGTAACACGTCTTCCGCCCGGCGATCAAGGAACTCGGCGAAACTGCGTTCAAAATCGTTGTAGGTGGCTACGTAGTTGAAGACCGTTTTATCGGCTGATAGGGGTGGAAGGTTCCGCCGCCAGCTAAAGGGTTTGGTTTGGGAAAGCGTGAAGTCCGCCTTGTCGAACTCGATGGCGCGGCGTTCGAGGGTCAGCTCGGCGATTTTCCGCGCCAGGTACTTGGCGATCCCCTCTTGGAGTTCAAGTCGTGCCAAGTGCGAACGTAGCACTTCCCCCTCCAGATCCACGATCTGGCCAAAACAGCGTTTAGCCATATAGTCTCGAACAATGGGATATAGTTCGGCAAAACGGTTGGGCAGCTTGGCGCGGTCGATGACTTTGTTTGTGATAGAGGAGATCAACTCATGGCCTTGCGGTAGCTCTCCGGCGCCGATGTCTGCCTGGTGCACCTCAGTTTGGGTGGTGGCGAACTTAAATTTCAACAGGCTGAGCCGGAACGGCTCAGCCAGCTCTTCTTGTTCGTATATGGCTTCCAGGGTTTCGATGTTCAACTCTGCGATCTTGCGAACATCATGAACCAACCTCGGCTTAGTTATGGGTACGTTGATATCGTATTCCAGGCGCTCCTGGACCGGCTCGATGATCACCGGCCTGGGTGGATCAGTCTTGGCAGTGGCCACACCCACGCCTTCGGCTTCAAGCTGGTCGCGAACAACTTTGAGCAGGTTGCGGGTACCCAGTACCTCGAGGGTCTGGGTTTTGTCCGGCCCGATTTGGGTCATCAGGCGCAGACCCCGGCCGATGACCTGTTCGGGCAGGATCTCGGCCTTGGCGGTAAAGGGGCGCAGGCCCAGGACCACCGAAACGTTGCGAACGTCCCAGCCTTCCCGCAGCATCATGACGCTGACGATAGCCTTGATGCGGCTGTCGGCCTTGTCGATGTCCCGGGCCGCCTCGCGGGCCTTTTCCAGGTCCTTTTTGGTTATCTCGCCTGCGCTGTCGGTATGGATCACCAGAACCTCGGACTCACGCAGACCGAACTCCTTGGTTTTCCAAAGATATTCACCCAGAGCATCGGCATAGACATTTTTTTCGGCCATAATGAACAGCACCGGCCTTTGGCCGAGTTTTTTATAGACTTTATAGTGTTCCCGCCAGCGCTGCACAGCAGCCCGCAGCCAATAACCGTATTTTTCGGCAACGTTTTCCTTGGTGATCTGGTCCGGGTCCAGGGTAGGCTGTTTGGGATCGTCTTCTTTGGTAACAATCAAAGGCGCCTTGACTATGCGGTCCTCCACGGCCTGGGCCAGGGGATAGTCGCAAACGGTCCATGGGTAATACATGCCGTTCTGGTCCTTGGGGGTAGCGGAAAAATCGAGCCAGAGGGACAGTCCCTGAGGCAGGGCGCGATGGATGGCCAAAAGGGACTGGCTCCAGGCCAGGTCCTCATCGTGGACGTGATGGGCCTCGTCGTTAAGAACAACCAGATCCATAAGCGATTTGACCCGCTCAAGCATTGATCGCTGGCCGGAGGAGGCCAGGTCCTTGGCAGGCTTTTTGCCGAGCAGGGTTTCCACAGCGTTCTGAGGCGTCCAGGCCTGATCGCGGGATTCGTAGAGCTGGTGAATGTTGGTCAAAAAAAGGTTGCCCGAAGGATCAGGCTCGGTGGCCTCTCCGCGCAGGATGACCTTCTGGCTGAACATGCCGCGCCACTCCGGTGGGATCAAGGGGATCTGATAAAAAACCCTGTTGGCGCCGAAATCCTTTTCCAGGCGCTGGTAGACGATCACGTTAGGCGCAACCACAAGAAAGTTGGTGGAAAGGGCTGAGCTATGAACCATTTTCCGATGGAAGTGAGACCAGACTATAGCCATGGCCATCACCCAGGTCTTGCCAGATCCGGTGGCCATCTTGAAGGCAAAGCGGCCAAGGTTGTCGGGAGGAAGGTCCTGCGTCCCCTCTTTGTCCAACTCCGGCACATAGCGGACGATCTGGCGCCGGCCGTCCATGGTGGTCTGAAAAACGATGTTGTCGGAAAAGAGGTCTTTTTTATACACCTCGGCGTAGGATTGGATCAGATCCCTGGTATCTCTTTTACCTGCTATCTCAACTAGCCAGGCCAGCGTTTCCATGGCTTCGCGCTGACAGAAGTAGTAGCGAAAAGGCGTGCCGAAGCCTGGCACGTCATGATCTTCTTCGAACCAATATTCGAGAAGCCGCCGGGTCACCTCGGAGGCTCCGGGATATCCCTGTTTCCGCCAGGCATCCACATTTATGCGAATCTTGGGCACCAGCAAAAGGCTGCTTTCCCGACGACCGGGTTTGACACGCCAGCCGGTTTCAGCGGTAGCGTCTTTGACAAGGTGGGCGTCGGGCCTCAACCACGGCAGGCGCCCGGGAATATCGGGAAGGTCCTTATCATATGCGATAACGGCTTTGGCCATGGCTATTTCACCTCCACGTCAAAGGCTTGAGATGTGTCGTTTCCGAAGATGTCTATAACCTTGACCAGGATGCGGTACTTGCCCGGCTTCTCATAGGTGTGCGAGTCGGAGACCAGAGGGAGCTTGCGCTCCTTGCGGGTTCGAAAGGCCACCCAGCTCTGCATGAAGGTGTCGTTCTGGAAGTCCCAGTCAACACCCCAGTAGTCGATATAATCCGACCACTTCTTGACCTTGCTGCGCACCTCTTCCGGAATCAGTTCGGTGTTGGGGATCACAAAGTCTTTGAGGTTGACTTGGGCAGTCAGTTTGTTGGGGGTTTTGATTTCGACCTCCAGATAGGCCAATTCGAAGAAGCGCACATCCCCCTTGGCCGCGGCCTGCTGCTCCATCACCTCCCGGGGTATCTGCAGCAGCAGGAGTTTTACGCCCTTCTTCTTCGCCGCCTCCACCATCAGGTCGTACAACCCCATCTCCCACTCCCACCCCAGAACGTGCAACTCGGGTTGTTTAAGCTGCACGCACTCGTCCACGGCTGAGTCGATTTCGGATATGGTCACCGGCGCATCCACCGCACCGATGTGCACCATGGCCCTGGCCTTTTTACCGTGCAGGTGCGTGAGTCCCGCCACGGGCTGAGCGCCGTAAAGCTTGAGGATAAAGGCCAGGTATTCATAGAGGGCCTGCTCAGGGAGGGATTTGTCTCTGGTTTTACCGAAAGTCACGTCCTGCCAGTACTGGCGCTCGTACTTGCCTAGGTTGAGCACCTCAAACGGTTTGCAGTTTTCAATGCCCAGCAGGCGCTTGCGAGACAAGTGAATCGACCATCTTGATAAATCAATTCCAATCCAACGTAACCCTTGACGCTCGGCTGCAATAAGCGAGGACCCAGAACCTATAAATGCATCAAGCATGAGGAAATTCGTACGTGCTGATATTTGAATTATTCTCTCTATTAAATCGACTGGCTTTTGTGTCTGAAAATGAACCCATTCCTTTTTATTTGCTGGCTGAAGACATCGAATACGCCAGACATTATCAACAGTTCTTTCTGTGCTTACATAAGTTACAGCCTTTCCATCCGGCCCAATTATATTCTGAATTTTCCCTTGCACCTTTCTATACTTTAATTTGGTTACAGGTTCCTCCCGTGGTTCTTTAAGACCTTGATAAGTGAAAGATGCTTGCCGATTTTTGACATAATAGAGGATTTGATCAAAGGCTTTTGGTAACAATTTCTTTCGACTGTCATGCAATTTATTATAGTAATACCAAGCAATTTCGTTCTGAAAATTTTCCTGCCCAAATATCTCATCCATCAAAGCCTTAACATACGGTCCAGTATGAACATCTAAATGGACAAATATAGAGCCCGTATCTGCTAACAAATCATGTAAGAGTAACAGTCGGTCACGAAGCATCGATAGATAGCTGTCATAACCAGCGCCCCAAGTGTCCCGGTAAGCTTTCTCTTCAATTGCGCTTGGTTGTTTACTCTGGATGGGGCTATCTTCATCACCAACCATAGTTTTGAATGAAAAATCTGAACCTGTGTCAAACGGTGGATCAATGTAAATCAAATCGACCTTCCCGGCGAACTTTTCCAGCAACGACCCCATCACCAGCAGGTTGTCGCCCCAGATGAGCTTGTTCTTCCAGCCATCCTCAAAACTGTCGCCCTCCTTACCCTCATAGACGTCGAAAAGACCTCTCTGGATGCCGCCCTTGAGGGCCTCGCGGGTGGCCCTGCTCTCGTTTACGGTCTCGATCACTTGAAAGGGCAGGCTCACCCTGGGCACCTCTTTGAGGGTGCCGTCGTCGTTGTATTTGCCTGGCCAGACCAGTTCAGTCCGGGTGACCCGCAGCATACCGGCGGGCGGTTCGGGTAGACGAACCGGGGCCTGTTCCTGTTCAACAGAATTGTTGGTGGATTTTGTTTCCGACATAAATGTTGACTCCTTTTAACATTTATTATTTTCCCGCGTCATTTTTCCGCCTTTCTTTTGCCGGGCTTTTTCAATACTTCTTCTCCCAGCGGTGTGATCCGGTAACGTTGTTTGGAACTGCGCGGCTTGTCAGGGATGGTCATTTCAACAACGCCAAGCTTTAATGACGGCACAAGATATGCTTCCCTGAAATGATCCTCATGTTTAAGCCCCAATGATGCTTGAATTTCCTGCCTTTTCATATCGCCTTTCATCACCACAAGGAGACGATTGACTTCCCCGGTAACTTCCCCGGTAACTTCCCCGGTAACTTCCCCCATGACTTGCTCCCTCACCGCTGGGTTGGGGTAAAAAGAGGCTGTAAAAAAGCTGGTTGCCTCATAGACCGGATCGGGACAGCCGCGCTCCCTTGCTTCATCACGCATGCGCCTGATTCCGGTTCCCGCCTTTTCGATGAATTCGATGCGATGCAGCAGGTCGGCGATGAGCGCATTGCGGCGGATGCTCTTGCGGCCGAGGTCTGCGAGCGTCATCCCCTTGGGCAGACCGCCGGGGCTGATCACTTCGATCCGATCAGTGTACAGCTCTACGAACACGTTGGCGCCATCGACAAACCAGTCGCGATGCATCACCGCGTTGGTGATTGCTTCGCGTAGGGCCTTCATCGGGTATTCGGGGATATTCTCGCGTTGCAGGCGCTCAATGCGATAGGCCGTGCGAGTGTTGCGCTCGATAAACCGCATGGCGTCCTCGATGTCGGCTACGATCCCGCCATCGAAGTCCTTGCGATCGAGCACATCCACCTTATCCGTGCCCTTGGCCAGAAGACAGGTGATGTAGGCCTGGTTGAAGAAATGCCGCACGTTCTTGGCGAAGAAAAGCACCCCCGCGTTGCGAAAGAGGAGTCTGCCGCCCGAGCGCTCGGCCGCCTCGATGTTGACCAGCACATCTTCAGTGCGCGGCCGGCCGGAAATGCCGCTGAGTTCGAGCCAGCGCATGAATTTGTCTCGGTCGAAATCCTCGGGAAAGCGAAATCGGGAATTGATGGAAAGATCGAAACGGATCACTCCTTCGGTTCTGAAAAAATCCCTGATTTCGTTACGGGAGAGCTTCTGGGTCACGGCCCCCTGGCGCCAGAAAAAACCCTCGCGGCATTGCACCGGTTTGGCATCGCTTTCTCGCACGGTCACCACCATGACCTTGCCGATCGGCTCTACCAGGACCTGCACGGGCGGATCGCAGTTGCGGGCGATATCCTGAATCCGGGCCCGCAGCTCGTTGGAATCATTGATCCCTATAACAGTTCCGTCATCTCGGACCCCGAGCAGAATCCTGCCGCCCAGCGTATTGGCCAGGGCTACCAGTTCGCGGGCAAAGGAAGCGGACAAGCCCTCCTTGTACTCCAGCATGGTGCCTTCGCCTTCCTGAAGAAGGATGTCAAGTTGATCCGGAGTCACAGAACACCTCATAAAACTCCTTCCATGGTGCAAAGCGCTTTCAAGTCACATTCCTTGCAGACTTTGGCTTCCGGGGCCTGTGTGACGGCAAAATCTCGCGCCTGAATTCGGGAAACGACGCGGTCGAACCGTCGCCCGGCCCCTTCGACCTTATCACGCCGGTAGGGGATTTCCATCAACGCGTCGGACTTGCCGGCTTCCGCGGTCCAGTAGAGGAGCAGGCGCTCAGGGTGTTTTCCGTGGCGACGCTCCAGCACGTGGGCGTATGTGCAGAGCTGATCCTCGTAGGTGGCTAATAATTGAGGGTCAGTGATCCGCTCGCTGGTCTTGAAGTCAAGCAACTCCAGCTTGCCGTCATTGCCCAAAAGCAGGTCTACTTTCCCAACCAGAATGTAGCCGTCCTTTTCAAGTGATACATCCACTTCGGTCTGAATGACGCGCCGCATTTCCGCCTGGTTCTGTTTGAAGTAATTCATCACCTGGGTGAAGGCACCTTCTTTGGCCGCTTCGCCGATGGGGCGTACATCGGTCAGCGAGAGAAATCTGAATGTGCGGTTAAAGATATGGCGGATGCTGGATTCATTTAGCTTGGAAAGTTGTCCGTCTAGGGCGATGCGGTGGATCTCTTCGATGGTTTGATGAACCAGCAAACCGAAAAAGATCACTGCCGATCGGGAGGGGGTAAAGTCGTATTCGCGGAAGAACTGGTATTGCCGAGGGCAAGTCTCGTAAATCTTCAAATCGCCCGTAAAGCTGTAAGTTTTTTTGACCGGCATGCGGTCCAGCAGGACAAAGCGCTGGGCCGCCAGCAACTCCGTTTCAACATAAGGCCATTGCGGCAGCCCCTGCCAG
The DNA here is from genome assembly GCA_016930795.1 of Deltaproteobacteria bacterium. Lineage (GTDB taxonomy): Bacteria > Desulfobacterota > DSM-4660 > Desulfatiglandales > HGW-15 > JAFGFY01. The sequence continues at coordinate 13,044 of JAFGFY010000157.1, read as the reverse complement.
ATAGGGGCGAAATAGTCCTTGGGCGGTTCGTGGGCGGTGAGTACAAGCAGTTTTTGCGGCCGGGAAAAGGCCACATAGTGTAGCCTCATGCGGTCGAACAGGGTGATCCGGTTTTCCGGCTCAAAGGGGAGCCGATGGTAAAACGGCGCCAAATCGCGATCGATTCCCTTCGGGCTCGAAAGCTGCTTGTTCAGGCTTCCGACCACCACCACCGGGAATTCCAGCCCCTTTGCCTGATGGATGGTCATGACCTGAACGTAGCCTTTGGGGAAGGGGCGATCCGGATCTTCATATTCATTGATTCCGCCATCATAGAGTAGGCGTAAAAAGCTGTTGAACAGGTGAAACCTCAAATATTCGCGGTTGCTATGGGTAATGACGGTATAATGGTAGTAATTCTGAAAGACATTAAGCAACTGGCTGAAGATAGCCAGGTTGCGGGCCGTGTTTTCGTTCTTTAATGCAGCAACAAATGGATCGAGCGCCAGGAGCCGGTAGAAATAATCGGCGGGGCGCATGTCAAGGGATTGTCCATATTGCAGCGAGGCAATCTCGTCGACCCACTTGCGCAGTTGAATTGCCAGTGATTGCGAAGGTGCAAATCCCCGGGCGAGATCCACGAGTCCCTGGTCAACATAGCGCGCCAGTTCTGCCATAGCGCCCGCCACCTGGCCCCGGCCGTCCCCATGCCAGCCGAAAAGCAAGGCAAAACAACCGACCATGAGGCGAATCTCACTGTTTTCGAAATAGGCTCGCGCCCTGGGGCAGAAAGCCGGTATTCCGCGAGCTTCTAGTGCAGAAAGATAGGAGCGGCTGTGATCCTCCCTCACGCTGTGCAACAGCAGCGCGATCTGGCTGTAATCCTCAACAACCTTTTGAGACTTCAGAAAGGCAACAAGATCTGCGAATCGTTCAGCCTCGTCGCGGATATCCCGCCCCCATATACTGATGACAGCCGGGTATTCAGGGTGATCACTATCGGGATCGGCTTCAATGGTTTTGTCGAAGCGGAACGGTGCGCCCCGAGGATTGAACCAATCGATTGAGGCCATCCATCGGTCATAACGTTCGATAATTTTGCGGTGAGATCGGTAATTGGTGGTTAGCCGCACGACGGGGCAACTTGGGAATCTACCGGGGAACTCGAGGATGTTGCGTACGGTTGCACCTCTAAAACGATACAGGCTCTGGTCTTCGTCACCAACAACACAAAGATTGCCGGAATGTTCGGATAACTTAATCAAAAGCTGCTCCTGCACCATGTTGGTATCCTGGTATTCATCCACAAGCACGTAGCGGATATCACTCGTCAGCGCCTTTCGATTTTTTTCATCTTCGAGCAGGCCGTGGGAAATACTCTGCAGGTGGGCAAAATCAACCCTGTTGTTGGCGTAAAGCGCAGCCTCATAAGCGCGGTAAGCGCCGGCGATCAACCGGAGAAAGGGGCTGCCGGAGGCGGCCAGTTGATCGACATCCACCAACTCTTCGGTGATCTTGTCAAAGTAATTTCGAGCACCTTCGATGGCGGTCCACTTGGTCTTCCACCGACCGAGAAAACCGCCGATCTCCTCTGATCCGATAATCTCATCGAAGTGTTCAAAAATAAAAAGCAACTGTGTGAGTTCGTCAAGGGTCTCGTAATTACTCCCGAGTCGCGTGTTGTGCCGGTGCTGTGAAATAAATTGGTTGCATAAACCATGGATGGTCGTCACGCGAAGTTCGGACAAGTCATTCCCGTAGTTTACCTTTTGAGCCGCGGCGGAAATCCGGTTGCGCATTTCAAAGGCGGATTTTTCGGTGAACGTGCAGAGCACGATCTGTTGAGGAGTGGCTCTGTCGAGAAGGAGCAGGTTCAATGCACGTAACACTATGCTGTAAGTCTTTCCTGACCCAGGGCCTGCGATTACCAGCATGGGACCATCAAGATGACCTACGACATCGCGTTGGGCCGGATTTAGGTCCGGATAGTGCTGCAGGATGTTCGGTGCAATGGTCATATCAACCCCGCCTTCCGAAAGCTGAACACATTGGTAGTTGATACAATAAGATGATCTACGATCTTCAATTGTATCGTTTCGGCCGCAAGAACAAGAGCGCGCGTTGTAAGTTTATCCTGCTCGCTGGGTTGTTCATCACCGTTGGGGTGGTTATGGGCCAGCACCAGGGCGGCGGCTCCGCGCTGCAAAGCAGCCTCAACCATTCGGCGCGGGTAAATATTGGCCCGATCGACGGTGCCTTCTTCTAATCGTTCTACACCGTCTCTTAGGAGTTTGTAACCCGAGTCAAGATAGGCAACCTCAAATACCTCATCCTTGAGCCCACCCAAACGCGAGCGCCAGAAGTCATAAAGCAATTCTGGGGATGCCAGAGAGATTTCATCTTCCGCTTTTTGTTGGAGGTATAGGTTAGCTGCCTCACGTAGGATGCGAAAAGCTGTGGGGGCAACGGAACCGATTCCAGGGATAGTGCTGAGCTCTTTTAGGGGTGCATCAAGAATTCCCTTTAGGTTTCCGAAATGGGCTAGAAGGGCCTTTGCGCGTTCCTTTACATCACTACGGGGAATAGCCAGAGTCAGCAAGAGTTCCACAACTTCATGGTCGGTCATCCCGGAAAAACCGCCTTTTAGGAACCGTTCACGAAGCCTTTTTCTGTGACCGTGATAGTGGGGCTTGTGAGAAACCATCAATTGAACCTTTGCTATCTGCTTAAAATTTAGAATAGGGTCAGGCAACCATAATAAGTTATTGAAGATCCATCCTTAGTAATGTGGGGGACACGCTCTTCCTCTCGCACTCAAACGGCTTTTGAATCAATCGATGTTCGATGACTGTAAGGTAAGGACAAAAAGCATAAAAGCCTACTCTTGATTTGAGATACAGAGTATTTAGTGCTTTTATTCATTTTCATCCCTTCTTGGGGTGATTAATAAAGGGGTCTCCGGTTGACTCCTATGCATTTTAATGAAAAGGGGGACATCCTTACCCCGTTAGAGATAGAAATCGCTTGTTGGACCAGTGTAAAATCGACTGGCTGCCGTTTCCTGTGAAAACCTCAAGAAATGATGGCTATCATTCGACTTGTTTAATATGATTTATTCAATTAAATTCAGGTATTTTTAACGCCGTTTGGACGAAGTGTCAAGATTTTAAGACTAAAGACTGAAGGGGGGAATAGGCTACCTTTCCTCCTTCGCGCCATAGTGTTTCATATACAAGACTGCCAAGAAACAATCTATCAGGAAAACCCTGATTTTTTAGTGAAAACTTGTTTAAAATATCCTTTTAGAACGTGAAAGGATCACCGACCTAAAAAACCTTAGGAATGTCTCACTGATCTACGCTTGGCTCTGATTGCAAATATCTCCAACGTATCTGCAAAACCGTTTTGGCGTCAAAACCTGCGATATTCCAAAGGCCCCGACTGTGATGATACGGCGTTCATATCATTTTCAAGTATACTGGAGAGTGAGTGCTGTCGATCCGTTCTTCAGTTTGTGGCTGCCCCGGAAAAACGACTAGGAAAGGATTATGTCAACGAATGCCTTGATGGCGTTCAGATACTCCGTCATGCCGTAATGGAACAGGGTATTGTGATCAGCACGCGGAATCTTCAGCATTCTTTTATCATCAGCCGGGCTTGCGTCATAGAGGTCCTGCCCTTGAGTAAAGGGGATGATATGATCATATTCCGCGTGAATGATGAGGGTGGGTTTATGAAAGGATTTGATCTTGTCGATGTTTCGGGACCCTTCTTTTTCCCTTATCCCAAGGGCCTCTATATGAAGACCGAGCAGCTCCAGTAAGGGAATCACATGAGAGAATCCACTCTCAATAATCAGGCCATCCATTCGATCAGGATAATGGGCTGCCAGCTCCAGGGCCGAAGCACTCCCCAATGATCTTCCCATCACCATGAACGGGCCTTTATGGCCGTTTTTTGTCATCCAGTTCTGAACCCATTCAAAGATCACATGGGCGTCTCTCATCATAGAGGTCACCGTGGGACTGCCGTTTGATCGACCGTAACCCCGGTAATCCACCGGGATGAAGTTGAGACCCATCTCATTATATATCCTCCCCATATCATCATAATCGGCGACAATCTCACCATTTCCGTGAAAGAAGAGAATAGAGGGGGCTGAATCCTCTTTGAGATGAAAACGGGCGCCGATATACACATTATCGTCTGTGGGGATGAGTAAATCCTGAGTAGGTTCCATTTCTTCATGACCCATGAACTCGGGGCGGGGATGAAACAGCACATTCAGGACTTGGGGGATATCCAGGGCTGAATAGTCTATTTTCGAAATATCAATCATTTTGACCTCCTTTGTCTCATCCTTCTCATCGGTTCGGCCAGGACTTCCCTGATTTCTTCAATCCTCAGCATCTTTCCAGCAAGGTAAAGAAGGATCAAAAAGAGCACCCCTAATGAAATCCCGGTGAAAACAGCTCCTTGAAGGGTCCATGGGTCAAGCCCTGAAAGAATGATCCTTCTGAATCCCTCAAGGGCTGCCCACAGGAATACGCTCAAGAGGATCATTTTGCCCACGTGCCTATAGACGTTAGGGCTGTCTTGATTCTTGCTGCGCCTGTTCCATAGGGCATAAAGCACGGTCACCTGCAAGATAGATGAAAGAGAAACCCCCAGAGGCACTCCCGCTGACCCGAGCCATTTAATGCCCAGCAGATAGACAGGAATACTGAGAAGTACCGCTGTTGTTCCAAAAATGGCGGGAAAGAGCGTGTCCTGCATGGCGTAATACCCTCTCACCACAACCGTCTGGGCTGAGAAAGCAAAGGCGCCTATGAGCAGGAAACCCAAGAGATGCGATGTCACTTCTGTCGCGGCCGCATCAAACTGGTTCCGCTGAAAAAGAATGAAGATCACTTCGTGACGAAGGACAATAAACAGGACAGAAAGAGGGATGACGAGGGAAAGGTAACATAGAGTCCGGTTCAGGAGTCGGTTCATTTCATCCAACCGGCCTTCCGCCACGAGGCGAGACATAAAGGGGTATGAGGCCGTCCCTACGGCTTGACCGAATAGACCCACCAGAATGAGCATGACCCTGAGTCCGTAATTAAGAGCAGCGACGGTCCCCTCTGGCATATAGGACCCAAAGAACCTGAAAAAGAACTCGGTCGAAAAGGTCATGGTGAGCCCTATCATTAGGGGAACGGACAGGAAAAGAAACCGCCTTAGATCCGGATGTGAGACATTCAGATTCACTGTTAAGCTCATGCCGACTCTCCTGGCCCCGATCCATTGCACAAAAAAGCTCCCTACCAGGGCCCCAAAGAGGACCCCCCAAGCAAATCCCTCGATTCCTATCCATGGTCCGAGTAAAATGCCGCCCATGATGATTCCAAGGTTATAGATGAGAGGAGCCAGCGCCGGAAGCAAGAAACGTTCTTTTGAGAATTGGACGGCCATAAAAAGCCCTCCGGCAAAAAAGAAGGCTTGGGCCGGAAGGATAATCCTGGTCATTCTCACGGCCAGGGCCTTGGTAGACGGATCGTGGATTCCAGGCGCGACCAGTCCAACCAGTGGATTTGCACAAACACAGGCGGTCGCGATCAACGCGGCCAGAATGAATGTAAAGACCGTAAGGATGAGTGAAAAAGTCCTCCATCCCTCTTCTTCCATATCCCTGACCAGATATTGATGAAAGATGGGGATAAAGGTGATAGAAAGGAATCCTGTAGCGACCACGTGATTCAGAATTTCAGGAAGAAGAAAGGCCAGCTGGTAGGCATCCACATCCCCTCCCGTCCCGCCGGCGCTTGCGATAAAGATCTCCCGAAGAAGCCCGGTGAGGCGACTGAGGAACACGGAAGATATCATGATGAGGGAGGCGATACCGATCTTTTTGTGTAAGGACCTCTGCATAGGTGAGGGATTCTGGAAATGAATCAGTCTTTAAGTTACTAAATCCGCCTCAAATGGGGTTCAATGTGTTTGAATATCTCTTTCTCCATTGCATCCATTGAAAGAGAGGCGTCGATGATGACAATCCGTTCTTTATGTTCATTCGCCAAATCCAGATAACCTTTCCTTACCTTGTTGTGAAAATCCAGTGTCTCTCTCTCGAATCTGTCCTGACCCTCATCTGATAAGGCCTCATTTCGTTTCATGGCCCTTTCCAGTCCTATCTCCACAGGGCAATCAAGGAGAAACGTCATATCAGGAGAGATTCCGAGCGTGGACCTTTCATTTAAGATCTGAATCAGCCTTACGTCCTGAGAACGGGCTGTGCCTTGATAGACCAATGTAGCATCAACAAACCGGTCACATATGACCCATTCTCCTCGATCAAGAGCCGGTTTGATGACTTCCTCAATATGCTGGGCCCTGTCAGCCGCGTAGAGAATAAGTTCAGTGAGAGGGGTGAGGTCTTCATTGCGGGCGTCCAAGAGTATCCGCCTGATGTCATTTCCTATTCGAGTCCCCCCCGGTTCAAACGTCGTGATCAAGGGAATCCCCTGCCTCTTCAGGGTCTCTGCAAACCTTTCTATCTGCGTTGTCTTTCCACAGCCCTCTATGCCTTCGAAAGTGACAAACATCTCTTTACCCTGTATTTGAAGCTATTCCTGCAAAATGGGAAAAACCAAGAAGCCCCTCAAAAGGGGCTCATAGACAGCGGTTCTTTTTTCAGCCCAGGATTTATGGCCTTGTCACGCGAAAAAAGCCAGTGGGAGATCATGAAAAATCCATCGCTTGGGCTTTAGGGTCTCCTAAAGCCCGGTTTGGCCGTTCGACCAAAAAGATATCATTCCAAGGCCCAACCCCTCATAGACCATGGGGGCTGAGCTTCGAACCGAAATCATTCTAGTATCTGCAAGACAGACCGCTTGTCCAGTTTGGCGGAGGCTGCGTTGAGTATGGTTCTGATGGCTGCAGCCGTACGTCCTTGTTTGCCGATTATCTTTCCAATGTCTTCCTTGGCTACCTTCAACTCAACCACGGAGGCCTGGTGTCCCTCTATTTCCGTAACCACAACCTCATCCGGCCTATCCACGAGCGCCTTTGCAATGCTTTCAACCAGATCCTTCATCTCCGTTCCCCTCCATATTTAAATTCACGCCTGCGTCACAACGATCCTATTGCCAAAGCTTATCGTTCTTTAAGAGTATATCCCATATATCAAGGTATGGGATAGAAAAACTTATATTTTGAATTTAATCCCTATAACGACTTCTTCAACCCGAACTCCATTCCTTCACGGAAGGAAAGAGGGATCTGTCTGTATGGGGAATACACTTGGCCGCGCTAAAAAGAGACATAAACTCCTGGTTCACATTGAGTTCAACATAGGTCACCCGATCTCGTATACTGTATATTTCCTCCTTGTCAGCACGCGACAAGAGGGCCATTGTGGCTCCTGCCAGTGAAGAATTGCCCAAAGGCTTGTACAGGTCGAGAGAAAGATCCGGAATCATGCCTATGTCAATGGCCGATCGTGCATCCATATAAGCGCCGAACGTGCCCGAAATATAGAACCCATTGATTTCTTTAATAGAAACGTTTGTCATTTGAGTGACCGTGCTCAGAATCGTGTACATGGCCGCCTTGGAGCGAATGAGGCTATAGATCTCTTTCTGACTCAGGGTCAGATCATCTCCGGTAGCCGAATCCTGTGAAGAAACCACGATGAAATGCTTTATTCCATCGATTTCCCTCAGTCGGCTTCCACATCTACTCTCCACATATTCTCCCCGAAAATCAATCAGCCCCGCAAGAAAGAGTTGTGCCACCAAATCGATTAGGCCTGACCCGCATATGCCAATGGGAGGCTTTCCTCCAATGGTCTCCAGATGAAACCGCCCTGAGTCAGGATCAAGAAGTGCTTTGTTTATAGCACCAGGGCCGGCCATCATTCCCATTCGTGCTACCCCTCCCTCAAGGGCCGGGCCGGCCGCGCCCGCGCATCCCACAAGCCAGTCCCGATTTCCTATGACCACCTCCGCATTGGTACCCACATCCACCAGGAGGGATGTCTCGTCTCGGCGCGTCATCCCCGACGCGAGAATCCCCGCGATCAAGTCTCCCCCAAAATAACTTCCCACATTCGGTATCACTAGGACCGGGGCATACGGATGGATAGAGAGATCAAGCCTTTTGGCAAAGATGACATCAAACCTGTTTATGGAAGGGATGTAAGGTTCCCGGCATATCCAGTAAGGATCTAAGCCGAGGAAAAAATGGCTCATGGTCGTGTTGCCTGCTGCGCATAAGCCGACAAGAGTGTCAGGTTCCATTCCATGACGATCGATCAGTCGACCGATTTCTTCGTTCAACCTGTCTATCAGAACGGTCTGGAGCTTCTGGAGCCCTCCATCCTGTGACGCGAAATGAATGCGCGTGAGGATATCCTGTCCCATCTCGATCTGTGGGTTGAGAAAAGCTGTCTCATCTTTGATCTCTCCTGAAGTCAGATTGATCAGACGCAACGCGATCGTTGATGTCCCCAAATCCGCGGCTATTCCATAAATAGAATGGTCGCCGTCCAGCGGGAAAATCCCCGCTAAATGCCATGATAGGGATCCTTCATAGACAACGGCCTGAACCCTATACCTGTATTCTCTCAGCAAGGATGGGATCTTCTTGGCAAAGGATAGATCAATGGCTACATCGCCAATACCCGAGGCCTTTTTAATGGCCTTGGCCAAACGGTCCACATCGGCCGTATTGTCTTTCAGGCTTGGAGGGGCTATACGCAGAGGGATTCTTCTAATCCATCCCTCCTCCTTCTGAGTCTCTCTCTCCATGTCAGATCTTCTCTTACAACACCTAAACCAGCATGATTCTCCAAGGCGAATTCACCTTCATTTTATATCACATGTTTATCACGAAATACAATTGACAGTCCCTCCCGAAAAAAAGATAATTTTAGATTGCTCCAAAGCCCGAAACCCGTCTGGAAAAGGGCTCATCATATGAATTTGTGGGCGGAAAAGGTGCCGAGGTTTTTTCCTCTCCACCGTTCCCAAATATCCACTTTTGACCGTAAACTCGAACAAAAGACTGACAGGTTTTGATTGGGTAGAAAAGCATGAGTCATCTTCCTATCATCGGGATCACCATGGGAGATCCTTCGGGCATTGGCCCCGAAATCATCAGAAAAGCCCTATCTGATTCAAAAATTTACGAAATATGCCGACCTGTCGTATGGGGGGATGCCGGGGCCTTATCCGTGAAAATCCATGGAGTGAGTGGAAAGCCTATTCGTGAGATATCAAGTCCTTTGGAAGCCGGGGGAGACCCTGGAGGAATCGATTTGATCGCCGTCTCACAACTGGGCAAGGAAGCGATCACCCCGGGGATCCCCAGGGTCGAGGGGGGAGAGGCCATGGTGAGTTATATCAGCAAAGCGGTTGAGACGGCACAACGCGGAGAGATCGCGGCCATCGTAACCGGCCCGATCAATAAGGCTTTAATGCACGAGGCGGGCTATTCTTTTGACGGACATACCCCACTCATCGCGCATCTGACGAACACGAAAGACTACGTGATGATGCTGGCGGGAAACAGATTGAAAGTAACCCTTGCCACCATCCATTGTGCCCTTGAAAGGGTCCCATATATCCTGAATACGGACAGGATTCATAGGACCATATGGATGACATGGCAAGCCCTTCGCCTTGATTTCGGGATAAAAGAACCGAGATTGGGTGTGGCTGCCCTGAATCCCCACGGAGGGGAGTCTGGATTGTTCGGATCAGAGGAGGACAGAATGATCGGTCCGGCCGTGGAGAGGGCCATGTCGGATGGATGTCTCGTGGAAGGGCCTTTCCCGGCAGATACGTTGTTCTACAAAGCGTCAAAGGGAGAATTTGATGCCGTGGTGGCCATGTATCATGATCAGGGGCTGATTCCTCTGAAACTTCTCCATTTTTCCGATGCCGTCAACATAACCTTGGGACTCCCTATTGTACGGACTTCCGCGGATCACGGCACAGCCTATGATATCGCGGGAAAGGGCGTGGCAGATCCTTCCAGCCTGAAAGCAGCCATCTGCATGGCCGTAACAGTGGCTGAGAACAGGGCAAGAGGAAAAGGATTAAGTAGTTAAAAGGTTCATTATGAAAAATGAACTCATCAAAATAAGGGGCGCCAGGGTCCATAACCTGAAGAATATCTCCTTGGATATCCCCAGAAACCAGTTTGTCGTCATCACCGGCCTTTCCGGGTCCGGCAAGTCTTCTCTCGCCTTTGACACTATTTATGCGGAAGGTCAACGCCGATATGTGGAATCCCTCTCTGCCTATGCCCGTCAATTCCTGGAACAGATGGAAAAACCTGATGTGGACGCCATAGACGGACTCTCTCCTGCCATCGCCATTGAACAGCGATCCACCAGTCGAAACCCCCGGTCCACAGTTGGAACGGCCACGGAAATATACGACTATCTGAGACTCCTGTTCGCCAGAACAGGCCATCCTCACTGCCCCGAGTGCGGCCGCGAAATCTCCTCTCAAACGACACAACAGATCGTGGACCGGATCATGGAGATGGAGAAAGGGACGAAAATGCAGGTCCTGGCCCCTTTGATCGCTGGAAGGAAAGGCACGCATGCGCATCTCCTGAATCGGCTTCGAAAGGACGGATTTACGCGGGCTAGAATTGACGGAAAAGTCATTTTGCTGGATGAAGACATCTCTCTCGACAAGAACAAAAAACACGATATCAACGTAGTCGTCGACCGTCTGGTGATTGATGGGGATATCAGGAGGCGTCTCACAGATTCCATGGAACTGACTCTTAACCTCTCTGAAGGCCAGGCCGTTATTGATGTAACTGGCACGGGGGAAATCTTCTTCAATCAAAGGGCGGCATGCACCCAATGTGGAATCAGCATTCCCGAACTGACTCCTCAGATGTTCTCCTTCAACAATCCTCAAGGTGCTTGCCCTGTATGTAGTGGACTGGGTACCAAGAGGTATCTTGACCCCGATCTGATCGTTCCCGATCCGGATCTTTCCCTGAGAGAGGGGGCCATTGCCCCCTGGGCCAGACGGCAGACCGTGCATTTTCATCAGATGCTCGATTCCATATGCCGGCATTATCAAATAGACATGTATGCTCCGTTCAAGAATCTTCACGAGAAACACCAGGGCCTTTTTCTTTACGGTTCAGGAGAAGAGGAAATCAAGTTTTACTTTGAAACCGATAAGCACCGATACTATCATTCTCACCCCTTTGAAGGCGTGATTCCGAACCTGGAGAGACGCTATCATGAGACCGACTCCTATCCAGTCCGGGAAGAGATAGAGAGGTTCATGAGTATGATGCCCTGCCCCGCGTGCGGGGGGGCTAGATTGAAGCCCATCAGTCTGGCGGTCAAAGTGGGAAATAAATCCATCCAAGAAATCACCGCTCTTTCTATCGGCAAGGCCTGTGAATTTTTTGAGGATCTGAGTCTTGACCCTATGGAAATGGAGATTGCCAAAAGAATTCTCAAAGAAATCAGAGAGCGCCTTGGGTTTTTGCGGAGTGTCGGGGTGGATTATCTTTCTCTGGATCGAGCCTCATCGACCCTGTCGGGGGGAGAGGATCAGAGAATCAGGCTGGCCACCCAGATCAGTTCGAGGCTCGCCGGTGTCCTCTATGTCCTGGATGAGCCGACCATCGGCCTGCATCAGAGAGACAACCTCCTCCTTCTCAAGAATCTCAAGCGTCTGAAGGAACTGGGAAACACCGTCTTGGTGGTGGAGCATGACGCAGAGACCATTCTATCCGCCGACTGTGTCGTGGATATGGGGCCTGGGGCGGGCTTGAAGGGGGGGAAGGTCGTGTTCAAAGGTACTCCCAAGGAAATGATGGCCTATGACACTTCCTTAACAGGTCAGTATCTCTCTGGAAAACGCGCCATCCCCATTCCAAACTCAAGAAGAAAAGGCAACGGCAAGAGTCTGGTCATAGAAGGGGCGGAGCAGAACAACCTGAAGGGGATTCGAGTGGAAATTCCCCTTGGGACCTTCATATGTGTCACCGGCGTTTCCGGATCAGGGAAAAGCAGTCTGGTCAACGAGATTCTCTATCCGGCACTGACCCAGAAACTCTACAGGTCCAAAGCCGCAGTGGGGAAGGTGGGTTCCATTCAGGGAATCTTCCAAATAGACAAAGTCATACGCATCGATCAAAACCCTATTGGGAGAACACCACGATCCAACCCGGCTACCTATACCGGGGTCTTTACCTATATCCGCCAGCTCTTTGCCATGTTGCCGGATTCCAAAATGAGGGGATACAAACCGGGGAGATTCAGCTTTAACGTGAAAGGCGGTAGGTGTGAGTTCTGTAACGGTGACGGGATCATCAAGATCGAAATGCACTTCCTTCCCGACGTCTATGTCACCTGCGAGGCCTGTAAGGGACTCCGGTTTAATCGAGACACTCTGGAGATCAAGTACAAAGGGAATCATATCGCGGATGTGCTGAATATGACCGTGAACCAGGCTTCAGCTTTTTTCGAAAACATTCCCCATATCAAGAATAAGTTAAAGACCCTAGTGGATGTCGGTCTGGGGTATATTAAACTGGGGCAATCGGCGACAACCCTCTCGGGGGGGGAGGCTCAAAGGGTCAAGCTTTCCAAAGAGCTAAGCAAGAGAGATACCGGCAGGACACTCTATCTCCTGGATGAGCCCACCACCGGGCTTCACTTCGCCGATATCCAAAAACTCCTGGAGGTCTTGAATCATCTGGTCAATCTCAATAATACGGTTGTGGTCATCGAGCACAATCTGGATGTGATTAAAACGGCGGATCATATCATCGACCTGGGGCCGGAAGGGGGAGATGAAGGGGGTTTTCTCGTGGGAGTGGGGACACCGGAACAGCTCTCCCGAATCAAAGGATCACATACCGGCCGGTTCCTCAAACAAATCCTTTCTCATTGATGGAGTATCTCCAAAATCCACCATCTAATATGGATATATTCTTTCAAATCACGTGGTTTGGACTTATCCCTGATCACCAGCAAGGTATTAGATGTAAGGCGCCGAGGAGCGACAACTGAGGCGTATAGGTCATACGCCG
>JAFGFY010000156.1 GCA_016930795.1 Deltaproteobacteria bacterium | reverse complement strand
TAATATGGATATATTCTTTCAAATCAAGTGGTTTGGACTTATCCCTGATCACCAGCAAGGTATTAGATGTAAGGCGCCGAGGAGCGATAACTGAGGCGTATAGGTCATACGCCGCAAGCCTGTCGAGAGCCTAAAGGTCGAACGAGAGGAGTGATCGAAGGCAACGCAGCCCTTCGACTTACTCAGGGCCATGAGCCTGTCGAATGGCAGATGATGCCTTGATGGTGAATCAGGCTCCTATCCTTGCTTCAGCTCATTCTCTCTCTTTCCACACTCGGTACATTTCCCGTTAATTATAATGCCGGTGCAGGCGCCGTCAGGACAAAGGACTCTGTTTTCAAAATCGAATTCATCATCCTGGCCTACAGAATCTTCAGATTCACTCTCAACGAGACGGGCACCACAATTCAAGCAATAAATACTCTCTAAAGGGATATGGGTTTCACAGTGTGGGCAATTCTTACCCGGTAATTTTTCATGGCAATTTGGGCATTCCATAGTGTCGGTCAACTCTTCTTAGAGGATATGATTTGAACGGAGCCGATCTCTTGTTTGACCCTTGTACTCTTGCATTTCGGGCACCTGACCTTGGTCTTTTCGTACTCTGAAACCGATAGCAGAAGCGTAAAGCTCTTGCCGTATTTTTCGCACCAAAATTGAAGATCCCTGCAGCAAGCTATGGAGAATGCGCTCGCTATGCATTTTCATAGCCGGGCATTGGGATTTTCCTGCTGCGAAAATTTTATATTGCGGCCAATATGGTATTTTTTCTCCTTATTGTCAATCATTGGGTCCAAAATAGTCCGATTCCGTTTATATATTCACGGCTCATTTATGAAATGAGGCATGGTCTGTTCGCAAAAGATGATATCTCAAAAAGAAGGTTCTCCTTTCAGCATGATCACTGTGGCAAATCTCCCCGTCTCCCCCTCACCCCGAAAAGAGTAGAACATTTCAGTTCTGCAACGCGTACAGATACCGGCCACTTCAATGTGTTTGTTTATAAGACCTGCCTCCAGAAGCTGATGCCGGCTGATCTCCCACAGATTAAAATGGGCCTTACGGATCATAAAACGCCTGAAGGCTTCTGGGAAGATCTTCTCATAATCAACAAATTCGGAACAACAGGGCCCGAGGGAAGGACCGATAGCCGCCGCCAAGTCCGCGGCCAAACAGCCGAACTCCGACTTCATTTTGTCTACCACAGACTTCAGGATATTGATGACATTTCCCCTCCAACCACAATGGACATTAGCGACAACACCTTTTATTGGATCAAAAAGGAGGACGCCTTGACAATCCGCCTGTTTGACCATCAGGGCCAGTTGAGGAATGTCCGTGATCATCGCATCAGCACTTGCCGGTTCCCAAGACCCATCAAAATCTTGTTGACGCAACACGAGGATCTCTTTCCCATGTACCTGATTCATGAAGACCAGGTCCTTTGCGCCTATGGCGTCCCTAATGATTTCCAGATTCTTGCTGACAAATTCTGGGCGGTCATCCGTATGGTAACTGACATTCAAGGTGTTATAGGGCGCTTCACTTACCCCTCCCTCTCTAGTGAAAACCGCGTGGATCAAACGATCGTCACTCACGAGTCGTGGAAACTGCAGACACCGAACTCGTTTCATCCGTCCCGAGTTGACTCCTTCGTAATATGGACCGGTTTGTTGACTCATGAATCCCTGTTCGCCACTCAGCGGAAAAGAGACCTCACTGCTTTGGGGAAACGGCGAGTATCATAAGAAAATAAATTAATTTTTTACTTTAACTATTCAGATTATTTATTTCATTTTACGTTATTTTAAGTTCACTTCCATCCAAAGGCACTTGGGTTGGATTAGGTTTAAGTATGAGTCGTCCATATGAACATATAATGGGAGTTTCGTCTTTCACATCGATTGGATACACCCTACCCCGTTCGGGAGTCGGGGCCAACACTCAGTGAGGAAAAGGCAGGATTAATGCGAGATATTCTGGGAGATTCTGAGGGGAAAAACCTTGGCCGTGCATCCCAAGTTGAATCACGAAGAGAAAGCACGCATCACCTAGAGGACACAAGTAGATTGGCTCACGACACAGACTGCCTTACTTACCGCTGCTTCCTCCCGGACCTGACGGGGTTCATAAGCGTCTGTCACGCGAGTTCCACCCGCTCTCATAAGCGATTAAAGCGCAATCTCCACCGCGGTTCTCACAAAGGCTTTTCGACCCCGCGTGAGCGGATTTCGGGTTATAGGGCACCGCTAGCTCCCCATCTAGCACGACCAAGGCCCTATTCAAGCACTATATCACGTCGACTCTTTCTTTAAGCTCTTTCCCGACCTTAAAGAAAGGGAGCTTCTTCTCGGCAACGTGAATGATTTCGCCGGTTTTGGGGTTTCGCCCCTCATAACCTTCATAATGTTTTATCTTGAAGCTTCCAAAGCCTCTTATCTCAACCCTTTCACCTCGAATGAGGGCATCCTCCATGTCACCGAAAACCGTAGTAACAACTTCTTCCGCCTTTTTCAGTGTCAAGTCTTCTGCTTTGGCAAGTGCTTCTATGAGTTGGGATTTATTCATGGGCCTCCGCTCTCTAAAAGGTTAGTGTTGATGGGCTTCATTTTACAGAAATTCATTTTTCTAATCAACTTTTTTACTAGGCGGCGCAGCCGCCTAATATCTCAGTTAATTAGAGGCCATATAAATAATGGATCAAGGGTTTTAAGTCAAGAGTAATTTGAGTGCTGCATTGAAAAAAGTGAATTCATTTCTGGTGCCTATCAGGACGACATATCATGTGACTAGAACCCCCGAACCTTTCCGCGCCGCCATAAGAAAATGGTTGCAGGGCTTAGATAAAGCTAAACGCTAAAGACCTTGATATTTGTCGCTCTCTGATATAGAAACTCGTAAGGTTTGGGAGGTTTATTCATTATTTTATGAAGGGGATCATCACAATAGACGGCCCGGTGGCATCTGGCAAAAGTACGCTGGCCCGCCTGTTAGCCAAAAGACTGAATTTTCTATATCTGGACACCGGGGCTATGTATCGTGCTGTCGCCCTTCAAGCTCAAAGATATGGGGTAAATCTCACGGAGATACCGACATTGTGGAAGCTTTGCAGAAACCTTGATCTGGACTTTAGACCGGATGGGGAGAAGACCAGACTTTACATGGGCGAAGAAGATATATCAATGGCCATCAGAACACCCGAAATAGACATGCTCTCTTCCGAAATCTCGGCCGTTAAGGAGGTCAGAGATGCCATGACAGATCTTCAACGTAAGATCGGCCGAGCAGGGAACCTGGTGGCTGAAGGTCGAGACATGGGGACAGATGTCTTCCCGAATGCGGAATACAAGTTCTTCCTGACGGCACCCATTGAAGTAAGGGCGGAAAGAAGATATATCGAGAGGGTGAATAGGGGGGAAACTGTATCCCTGGATGATGTGAAAAAAGGTCTCAAGCAAAGAGACTATCAGGACGAGACGCGCGCCATAGCCCCGCTGCGACCAGCCAAAGATGCCAGAATAATCGATACCACCGCGTTGAGGCCTCATCAAGTGCTTGAAAAGATCCTGGAAGAGGTATCCCCGGGGGGCAGATAAGTGGCTATCTGTCTCAATAGAGTAACTTTTTGGAAAAGGGATATATTTGTATGTAAATAGTTGAGGTTTATTTTTTTATCTGGTAAATAGAAGTTTTTATCAGGTTACTTTTTGGACTAAGTACTTAGGGGGTAATCGATTTAATGGAGAAACTCAATATAGAAACAGGGGAAGATCCTATCAACGGGTTTAAACCCGTCCATAACCACTCTGAAATCGGAGAAGATTCCGCCAATTCAACAAAGGTTGTTGTTGAAAAAAATTCGAAAGCGGATAGGGAAGAGAACTTTCTCGAAATGTATGAAGAAAGCCTGAAAACGATGCAGGAGGGAGAACTCGTTCGAGGGGAGATTGTTCAGATCGAGAAAGATTTTGTTCTTGTGGATATCGGATACAAATCAGAGGGACAGATCCCAGTGGAGGAGTTTATCGACTCCCAAGGAAACTTGACGGCCAAAGTGGGTGACAAATTAGATGTGCTATTGGAGAAAAGGGAAGATGACCGGGGGAAAATTCTCCTCTCAAGAGATAAAGCGACCAAGATCAAGATATGGGACGACATCAAACGGATCTATGAAGAAGACGGGAGTATCAAAGGCAAGATCAGCTCCCGTATAAAAGGGGGCATGACCGTTGACATAGGTTTACAGGCCTTTCTCCCCGGCTCCCAGATCGACCTCAAGCCCATAAAAGACTTCGACACTATGATTGGGACGATACATGAGTTTAAGATCCTGAAATACAACAAACGTCGAGGGAATATCGTACTCTCCCGAAGGGCTATTCTTGAAGCGGAACGCGCACTCCTCAAGGATGAGACTCTTAAGAATTTGGAGGACGGAGCCGTTGTGGAAGGTGTAGTGAAAAACATCACGGACTATGGTCTATTCATCGACCTGGGCGGCATTGACGGTCTTCTGCATGTTACAGATATCTCCTGGGGTCGTGAAGGGCATCCATCGGAAAAGCATCAGGTGGGGGATAAGATTACAGCCAAAGTCCTGAAATTTGACAGGGAGACGGAGAGGGTATCTTTGGGTCTCAAGCAGTTGACTGAGGATCCTTGGTCCAGGGTCCATGAAAAATACCCAATCGGGGCTAAGATCCAAGGCAGAGTGGTTAGTTTGGCCGATTATGGTGCCTTTGTGGAAATTGAGGAAGGTGTTGAGGGATTGATTCATGTTTCAGAGATGTCTTGGACTCGAAAGATCAGGCACCCCTCCCAGGCAGTAAAACGGGGTGATACCGTGGATGTGATGGTCTTGAACATTGATCCATCCAACAAACGGATTTCTTTGGGACTTAAGCAGGTAGCCCCCAATCCCTGGGATATTATTGGGGAAAGATACCCGGTTGGAACCACCATAGAGGGGAAGATAAAAAATATCACTGATTTTGGGATCTTCATTGGAATTGATGAAGGGATAGATGGCCTTGTTCATATCTCGGATCTTTCTTGGACAAAGAGGATTAGAAAACCCTCCGACATATACAAGAAAGGACAAGAAGTTCAAGCTGTAGTCCTCAACATTGACAAAGAACGAGAGCGTTTTTCCTTAGGAATCAAACAATTAACCCCAGATCCATGGGTGCTGGTCCCGGAAAAATACAGACCTGGCACCCGGATCACCGGTACCGTAACAAATATAACCGACTTTGGCGTCTTCGTGGAGCTGGAGGAGGGAATTGAGGGGCTTGTTCATGTCTCCGAACTATTGAAAGAGGAGAGCAGTAATCCATTAGGCCGTTATAAGTTGGATGACGTCATCCAGGCCAAAGTGATCAACGTTTCACGCAAAGACAAGAAGATCGGGCTATCGGTGAGAAGGTTGGATGAAAGTGACGATAAGGATGTCTACAAGAGCTATATTGACAATAAGCAAGAGGCTACTTCAAACCTAGGAGACCTGCTAAAGGAGGGAATGTTCAATCTGCAGCTCCAGAATACAGCAGAGACCCTGGAGAAACCGGAGAACGAGAAGGATTCCGCTGCCGAGGGGTCTTCTACGGATAGGAAGAAAGGTTATTGACCTTCATACCGGACCTTCTTTTTGGAATATTCTGAGATCTGCTTTCTAATCAGTAAAAGCTTATTCGAAGACGCGTTCCCTAAAAAAAACTACTCACATCCCCTTTTCCTGCCCGAATGATCTCTGGCACATCCCCTATTAAGGAGATTACACTGGATGGGCTTGGATATAACCCGCCTCCGTCAATCACGATATCCAAGTTAGGCGAAAAGGACTCTTTGATTTCATATGGATCGTCCAACCCCGCACTGGTGCTGATGATAGGGCGACCTAAGGTTGTCACAATGGCCAAACAGATCTTGTTGTCCGGAACACGTATACCGACCGTCTTTCTCTTGGTCAGCATGATCTTCGGCACCATCTTTGTCCCTTCCAAAACAAAAGTGTAAGGACCGGGAAGCAGTCTCTTCATGGTCTTGTAAGCGTAATTACTCACTTGCGCGTAACGGCTTATCTCTTTGAGACTATCGCAGATAAAAGAGAAGGGTTTACTCAAGGGACGGTTCTTTAGCTTGTAGATACGCTGTATCCCCTTCTTGTTGAACAGATCACACCCTATCCCATAGAAGGTATCCGTGGGGTAGGCGATCAATCCACCGTTGTCCAATACTTCACAGACCCTGTTGATGAGACGCTGTTGAGGATTTTCAGAATTTATAGTGACTATCATAATCCGACAAGTTATCTGATAACCTGCCGTCTTGTCAATCGCATTGGTGATGCCCGATATTTCTTCTTGATCTACGTCTTGTAATATTAGAAAAAGAGTGTTAAAATAATGAGTTATAAAATGATATCCCGATTTCTCGTATCAACTCTCCCTATTGGAGGAGACCTAGAATGGATCCAGGCACCATGCTTACTCTATTCTCTTTCTTGTTTGGGCTTATTGTGGGAAGTTTTTTGAACGTATGCATCCATCGAATCCCTCTGAAAATCTCCCTTGTTCATCCCTCCTCTTCCTGTCCGCAATGCAATGAGAGGATTAGGTTTTACAACAACATCCCTCTCATCAGTTATATTATCCTTAGAGGCAAATGCAGGTTCTGCAAAAAACCGATATCGATCCGCTATCCCATCGTGGAACTCCTCAGCGGATCTTTGAGTTTGGCTTTGTTTGTCAAATACGGTCTAACCCCTCATTATTTTCTCTTCTACTTCTTCTCAGCCTCTCTTATCGTCGTCACCTTTGTTGACCTCCATCACCAAATCATCCCCGACGTCATCTCTTTACCCGGTATTTTGACGGGGTTGGCCGCAGTATCCCTATTCAAGGTAAACGGCCTTTCCTGGAAGGATTCATTGATCGGCATGATTATAGGAGGAGGTCTGCTGTATCTCATCGGTGTCGGTTATAAATGGCTCAGAAAAAAGGAAGGAATGGGAATGGGAGACGTAAAACTGCTGGCAATGATCGGCGCATGGATGGGTTACATGGCCTTGCCTTATATTATTCTTATCTCCTCCCTGACAGGAATCATCATCGGTGGCGGCTCTCTCCTTCTAACTAGAAGGGGGCTTGGACAAAGAATCCCTTTTGGGCCATTTCTCGTGCTTGGGACGCTGATGACCCTTTTCTTTCAAGCAGAGCTAAAAACCTTATGGTTTTCGTATTTAAATCTGATGGGCCGCTAGAAGTCAGAAAACTATAGAGTTTCCGAGATGCTATTATTGTGAAGCTTCCGTTCTACAGTCTAAAAACAGGAATATTCTCTTATTTGACGTTCTTGATCGCCTCCGCCATGCTCCTGATCAATGTGGTTATGGTGGAATTCGCGAAAAGAGATCTCGTCCAGGCAAAAGTGCGCTCGGCCCAGCTGCTGATTCGTGCCTTAGAGCAAAATCTTATCCAACTGAGCAGTTACAGACAAAGGGATTTGTCAGACCTTGTCTCGGAGGTCCAGTACGAAAAGAGCCTCGCAAGGCTGCTTGATGAGGGGAATTTCTCAGGAGCCGTAATCGTAGGTTCCAGGGGGGAACCTCTTGCTGCTGCCGGCTCCATCACAAAGGCGAACACTCTTGATTCATTCCTTGCCAAAAGGGCTATGGAAACAAGGATGGGGTCGATAAACTATAGTGGAAGCACATGGGGAGTCATCTGGCTGTCCAATAAGAATTTTAGCATTTCAGAACCTGTTTCGCTTGAAGGCCGCTCCTTAGGGGGAATCACCATCACGGGTTCACTCACGCCCATCTACCAAGCCCTCAGAAAATCTGAAAAGGTTATCCTCTTCTATATCATCTTGGATACAATGTTCATTGTTCTTGTGGGCATATATCTTCTGTCTCGAATCGTTGTGAAACCCATCCACAATCTTCTTCGTATGACAGATGCATACGAGGGAGGAGAAATCGCCCTCCTTTTTGATGAGACATCCAAAAACGAGATTGCGCGACTCTCTCGTTCTTTGAGTAATATGCTTAAGCGTCTCGATGAAAACAAGAGAGACATGAAGACTCATATTTCATCCCTCGAAAAGGCAAACAAAGAACTCCGGCAGGCACAGAACGAATTAGTAAGATCTGAAAAACTTGCTTCTGTAGGCCGCCTGGCAGCTGGGGTAGCCCATGAAATCGGTAACCCTATAGGCATCATCTTCGGCTATTTGGAACTGATCAGAAAAGGAGATATATCCGAAAAAGAAAGAGAGGATTTCTTGGATCGAATCCAATCGCAGATAACCAGGATTGATCGAATAATCAGCGAGCTGCTCGGCTTCTCTCGTCCCTCCAGCGCAGAAGTCCAAGATATCCATGTCCATGATGTGATACGCGACACAACCAGCATGCTGAAGCCCCAGCCCATCTTTAATGAAATTCAAATCGACTTGGCATTGAATGCTCTGAATGACAAGATCCGTGTAAATCCCGGACAGTTGCAGCAGGTACTTGTCAACATTATGATGAACGCCGCGGATGCCCTCTCTGAAAAAGACTTCGAAAATGATTCTGAAAAGAGACTCATTATAGAGAGCAGGAACAAAGACCGTTCGATCAATATAAGGCTCATTGACAACGGCCCAGGCATGCCCGATGAGGAATTATCTCGTATTCTTGATCCTTTTTATACAACCAAAGATCCGGGGAAAGGGACGGGCCTGGGGCTTTCTGTGTCTTACAGGATCGTGGAGGGAATGGAGGGAACCATTAGGGTTGAAAGCGTTTTGGGAGAAGGGACGACCATCATCATTGATCTTCCGCTTAGCCCTGACGCTGAAAATGTCGAGGAGGGAAAATAGTCGTGGCTGAAAAACGTCTCCTCATCATCGATGATGAAGAAAACATGCGGCACATGCTTCAGGTGATGTTGCAGAAAGCGGGATATGCCGTTCAAACGGCAGCCGATGGCATGGAGGGTCTCGAACAGATCGCCAAACAAGACTTTGATTTTGTTCTCTGTGATCTGAGAATGCCCAATATGAACGGAATGACCTTCTTAGAAAAATCGAAGCAGACACATCCGGATCAAACAGTCATCATGATGTCGGCATATGGCACCATAGATACCGCGCTGGAAGCCATGACGATTGGAGCCTACGATTACATCTCTAAGCCATTTAAGCAAGATGAGGTCCTCCTCACCTTGAAAAAGGCTGAAGAGAGAGAACGACTCAAGAAGGAAAATGTGGAGCTGCAAAAACGATTGAGAAAGATCGAACAGAAGTATACTTTTGGTAATATCGTGGCCCGCAGCGAGGCCATGGCCCATGTCTTTGAGCTTGTCGAAAAGGTAGCCAGGCATAAGACCACGGTCCTTATCACCGGGGAGAGCGGAACCGGTAAGGATTTGATTGCTAAGACTATAAACTCCAAGGGAAATAGGACTTCAGTACCCATGGTCTCAGTAAATTGCGGCAGTATTCCGGATAACCTCCTGGAGAGTGAACTCTTTGGATATAAGAAGGGGGCTTTCACGGATGCCGTAAGAGATAAGCCGGGCCTATTTGACGAGGCGGACGGTGGAACCATTTTTTTGGATGAGATTGGAGAACTCCCTCTCTCTCTGCAGGTGAAACTCCTTCGAGTCCTACAGGAACAAGAAATCTCTCCCCTAGGATCAACCGTCTCAAAAAAGATTGACGTGCGCGTTATCGCAGCAACCTCCAGAGATCTTCAAAAGGAGGTAGATGAAGGCAGATTTCGGGAGGATCTCTTTTATCGAATCAACGTCATGAAGATTCATCTCCCCCCCCTGAGGGAAAGACGCGGCGATATCCCCCTTCTCGTTGGGTACTTCATCAATCTCTTCAACCGGAAACTGGGAAAGGATATAGAGGGGCTTTCTTCTCAAACCATGCCTATTCTGATGGCATACTCTTGGCCGGGCAATATCAGGGAATTGGAAAACGTGATAGAGAGGGCCGTCCTGCTGGGAAAGGGGAGATGGATTACCCCAGTGGACCTCCCCCAATCCATCACCTCGGTCCGACAGCCCTCTTCCTCTGCTGCGCCTGAGCACACTCTTTCCATAAAGAAGGCATCAAAAATCCTGGAGCGCGATCTGATTCAGAAGGCTTTAGAACTCACGGAAGGCAACCGCTCTAAGGCGGCAAAGATTCTAGAGATCAGCCGACCCATACTCATCTCTAAGATCAAGGAGTATGGACTCTAGAATTGTCCCAGGGTTGCATGAAAGAGGATTCGCTCATTCGGCTGGCATCAGCCATGCACTTCCAGAAGATGGCAGTGAGCCCAATCGTTTGACTCAGGATTTTTCGCCGAAGTACCTTCTCAGTTTTGTTCTTACGAGTGCATAGCCCACGATGATAAATACGAGGCCGATGATGAAAACTTCATTGTTGTCTTTCATCATACCATAGAGCGTGGTCAAGATGCCCGCAACAAAGATGATGATGGTCAGATTTTTTCTCTTCACCGCGTCTCCTAATAATCTCTATATGGTTTTAAACTGCCCTTTCACTACTCCTGTCAGGGCATCAAGATACAGGCCTTGGTCGCAGCAAAAATCTGGACAAAACCGATTCTACTGGATATGCATACCAGATATGAATATTCGATGTCAAAAGAGAAGGCCGAAAAACATACGTCTCAAGGAGATTTAAAACATGAAGGCCATGGTGCTAAAGGAATGCTGTGAGATTGAAATCCAGGGCGAGCCGAGAAGAATGCGGGATTTGCCTCTGAAGGTCGAACCACTGGAAAAGGCAGAGTTGCCTGAGCCTGTACCTGACTCCAAACAGATATTGGTGAAAGTCTCCGCCTGTGGGATCTGTCATACAGAGCTTGACGAAATTGAGGGAAGACTTACTCCTCCCCGGTTCCCCATTGTTTTGGGTCATGAGGTTGTCGGGACTGTTGAAGCACTGGGGGCGGACGTGAGGACCTTCAAGGTCGGAGATCGTGTAGGCATTGCCTGGATCCACTCCAGTTGCGGTGAATGCAAATTCTGCGACAGGGGTGATGAGAACCTGTGTGATCAATTTCAGGCGACCGGTCTTCATGCCCACGGGGGTTATGCCCAATACTCGATTGTTTCAGAGAATTTTGCCTACCCGATTCCGGAAACATTCTCCGATTCACAGGCAGCTCCTCTTCTCTGTGCCGGCGTCATAGGTTACAGGGCACTGAGGCTGTCTGGGATCAAGCCTGGACAAACACTCGGACTTTTTGGATTTGGGGCCTCCGCCCATATCGCCATACAGGTGGCCAGACATTGGAATTGTAGGGTCTTTGTCTTTACTCGACACGGGCAAACAGATCATCAAGCTTTGGCCGAAAAACTCGGTGCCGAGTGGGTGGGCGCCACTGTCGACACGCCTCCTGAAAAGCTGGATTGCGCTATTGACTTCACACCGGTGGGTGAACCGGTCCGTGAAGCCTTGAGGGTTCTGGAAAAGGGGGGCAGAGTAGTCGTCAATGCCATCCGTAAAATCAACCCCATCCCTGAATTGGAATACAAAAAATATGTATGGCATGAAAAAGAACTCAAAAGTGTAGCAAACGTGACCCGACAAGATGCCTTGGAATTCCTCCCTTTGGCGGCTGAGATTGGCATCACCCCCGAAGTCCAGGAGTTTGAACTGGCGGACATTAACAAGGCGTTAGTCCTGTTGAAGAAAGGAGACATGCATGGGGCGGGCGTCTTGAAGATGTCTCACTAATTCTGGAGGGGAACTAGACAGCGAGGGTCATCCCTTCCCTGGCCCAGAAGAATTCCATCTCACCTTCTTGAGACCGGTACTTTGATCTAATTTCCATGGACAGTTCATCCAAGAACTTATCTGAATGCTGGGGATCGTGATGAAATATAGCCAGTTTTTTCACATTGGATTGACTCGCTATTTTAAGAAGGAGAGAGATCGAGGTGTGTCCCCACCCTACTTTGGCTGAATATTCTTCCTCGGTATACTGGCCGTCAGCGATTAGTAGATCAGCCTCGTAAATGAAGTCGCGATATTCCTGAGCGAAGGCCTCTTTGTTGGGTACGTTTGAGTCAGGACTAAAAATCAGGTTCAATTCCACATCTGTAGCATAGATAATCCTCTTCCCATCTACATTCAACCTGTAACGCACAGACCCGCCTGGATGGAAATGCTGTTCCTGCCAGTCCACCACAACGGGGCCCAAGTCTATTACTTCTTCGGAAATGTCTTGAATACTCACATC
>JAFGFY010000155.1 GCA_016930795.1 Deltaproteobacteria bacterium | reverse complement strand
ACGTTCTGCGGTCCTTCCGACTACATCATGATCAGCGACAACCTGTACCTTTATGACAGAGTCGAGTGCGAAATGTCCGGCATCCTGACCTTGTACGTTCTGGACCTGCTCGATGTCACTCAGGCCGGTCTGCGCCTCGGTTTTAATGAAGAGGATACGCTTGAATACTACATGTTTCGAGGGCAGGGAGACATAGTCGGTCAGATTGCTCATTTTGAACCCTTCAGCTATCACGGCGACAAGATTGTCCTAGGCGCGAACATGCCTCCGACGACGGAAAAGGGCTATCGTATCGTTTATCGCCCGCTTCAGATGAATCCTCCCATGACCGAGGAAGAAGTGCACGCGGCCGTACAAAAAAAGACCACCGTTTTCACCGAAGAGGGCTTGATGGGTGGCACGAACAAGATGCCGCCCACCGATTTTCTTGTTGGCAAGGACATTACCGTCCGTTGCGACGGCAAGGGGCCGGTCCTGAATTACCGGTTCGACGAGATGAAAAAGCTCCGATGGCAGCGCGAAGGCGAGGCACAATGGCACGAGGATATCTATCAGGCCTTTGAGCCTGCGGATGAACTGATATTTTTCTGTCATCCGCTTCGCAATACCAGGCCTGCGGAGTGCAGGAAGATCGTCCTGGATTTTTCCACGGCTCTGGCTACCTGCGTCAGCTCAAAGCTCGGCACGGAGTACATGGCAAACGAGGTTTCCTACACGATCGACTTCGGCATCGTTGAAACGTCAGGCCTGACGGCTCCCCGGTATTATCGCCACGCGTTCACCGACGAGCTTGTCGGCCGCGCCCTTACGTGGAATTACGCCGACGCGCTGACATCCATGCATGTGTACAGTACGCCGTATTCCTATTCATGGACCATATTCATGGATAACGGCGCCCTCGGCATGCAGTGGAGCTCTCATGCCGACTATGTGAAGCTCCGTGATGACATTTATCTTTTCACATGGGTCGAGGAAGCCTGCAACGGTACCCAAGGCACGATCGTGATCAATACGAGAACGATGCACGACTGTGGCTTCGCGTTCCACGTCGGCCAGGATGGATTGAACTTCAGTACCATCGGCGCGCATTCACGCGACGCGGGATTCTACGATGTGAAAAAATACATCCCGCTGAAATTGAGATAAAGTACGGTTGCAGGGATAATGGAGAAATAAGCAAGCCTCGGATTCTTATGAAGCCGCGGCTTGCTTGTTAAATGAAGCTCCCTGTAGCAAGCTAAAGGGTGTCCTGGCGAAGGCGAATAAAGAAAGGATGAAGATATGAAGGCGCTTGATAAACTTGAGAAGCA
Source organism: Deltaproteobacteria bacterium (assembly GCA_016930795.1). Taxonomy (GTDB): domain Bacteria; phylum Desulfobacterota; class DSM-4660; order Desulfatiglandales; family HGW-15; genus JAFGFY01. Next base: position 16,715 of record JAFGFY010000155.1, on the reverse strand, counting down.
TCTAAAGGAAAGGCTCTCCGAGTTGAGTAAAGAAAAAGAGAAGGGGCACAAAATTATTGGGTACGCCGCCGGCGGGTATTTACCGGAAGAACTTGTGCTGGCCTGTGGCGCAATACCTCTGTGCTTTATTCAGGCGGGAAATAATTCCATATTAAGGAGATCCGGGGCCTATATTTGCAGATGGTTTGATCCTTTCTGGCGAAGTCAGATAGGTTTTATCACATCAGGGAAGGATCCCTATTATAATATCGTTGATCTCATAGTAGTCCCGATCACTGACAATCATGTCAGGGCCTTCTCAAACACTGTTGGTTATTATACTCCTGGAAAGGAGTTATTTGTCTTTGGCGTCCCACACGTCAAGGACAAATTGGCTCTTGATTATTATCTTCAGGGCATAAACAGGCTTAAGAAAACGCTGGAAAATTTTACTGGTGTTGAAATGACTGACTCCAGGCTCCAAGAGTCAATCGGGTTATGCAACAGGGAAAGGGAGCTTTTTAGAGAGATCAGCATTATGAGAAAATCCGGGAATCACATGGTTAACAGTAAAGATTTTGTTGCTCTCAATCATGGTTCTTTTCTGGCTGATAAAGAATTCATGATTGATATACTTGAATCCTATATCCAAGAAGTCCAAGATTCCAGTATGTTACCAAAGGATGGACCCAGAATCTTGTTGACCGGATCAACTCTTGCCAGGGGAGACTCCAAAGTTCTGGACATTATAGAGGACTGCGGAGGAATTATAGTGATGGAAGAATTTGCCGAGGGGATTCGTCCTTATTGGGGTCGTGTAAGGGTTGAAGGTGATCTGATGTCCAATCTCGCTGAATCATATTTTATGGATAGGATATGTCCCGGCTGGTTCAGACCCGGGACAGAACGTCTTGATTTCCTGGTGAACCTAGTAAAGGAATATCATATCAAAGGGTTGGTCTGGTATCAATTGATCTATCGGGAGTCATATAAAGTCGAATCATATTTTTTCCCTGACATGCTTAGGAAGGAGACCGGTATGAACATGTTAACTCTGGAATCTGAATATGATGCGATGGAAACGGGTCCGATGAAAACCCGCATTGAGACATATATAGAGACAATGAGGAGATAAGGGATGAGTAATTATTATGATGGACTCTTAAAGCTTTGTGGATTTGAGGATGCGGAAATTGAAAACGAGAGGCCGAGGATAGAGTCATCATTTGAAAAATTGGGTATCGTTCCCGCGGATATGGAGAGAGCAAACAGCTGGGTGAGACAAAACCATGATGTATCCCTGGAAGGTGTGAGGAAGTTACTGGGGGCATGGCTCCAGGAACTGATTGACCTTGTTTTATCAAAGGAAGAGGGCAAAAAGATCGTATACTTCGGGTTTCCGGCCATACTTGGGCCCGGTTTGATGTTGAGTGCGTCTTCTGAAGATGTATTTGTGAGCGCCCCTGACATGGTCCTTGATCATACCATGGGGCAAATTTTCAATAAGCTTACTCCCATACTCGAATCAGGAGAGGCCAATGGACTCCCTCCCGGGCATGCTCTGTGTTCATTATGGCAGGCAAAGATAGGGGGTATTGCCAGCGGGATGATCCCTGTCCCGGATCTGGCTTTAGCGTCCAGTTATTTTTGTGACATGGGATCTAAAGCGGATGATCTTGTGGCAGCGCAGTATGAGATTCCTGTCGCCTATATTGACGGAGTGATGGATTCTAAATGGGGAGAGTTCCCTGAATACCTTCCTGAAAGGGTCCATTACCTGGGAGGGCAGATTAATCAAGCCCTTGAGAAGGCTGAGAAGGTCTTAGGGATCAAGATAGCGCCTGACGCATGGGAAAGGTCTCAGAAGGAAAGCCGTGGATTTGTCGATAACCTGCTGAAGTTGCTCGAGCTCATGAAATCTGATCCTGTCCCGATCAGTGTCGTGGAGCTAGAGTTGCTGGAAGCGCTCTCCGGGTCTTCTACCGGCAGGGGGATCCGTGAAGGGACAAAAGCCATGAGCATACTGGTAGAAGAGCTTGAGGAGCGGGTAAAAGCGGGCACGGGGATAACTGAGAAACGAGCCCCACGTGTTATGATGGCTGCGGGACACTGCTCTGATCCCAGAGTAACTCATTTAATTGAGGAGGCAGGACTGGCAGTCCCCCTGACCATGGTATTATCCTGGATTGGAGGTCCTAAAATAGAACCCAAGGGAGACTATGACACACCGGGAGAAAAGATGGCGAACTATGAGCTGGCAGCGGCTAATTTTCACGGTACTGACGCCTCCATTAAGCTCTTTGAGTGGGGCTCCAAGGTGATGAAGTTAGACGGCGTCATCGCGCATTATCTTTATAACTGCCGACCTGCCGCGACAACATCCCATGCCCAAAAGAAGTATCTGGAAGAGAAAACCGGTCTGCCTGTTCTGGCCCTTGAAATAGATAATTTTGACAGCAGGTCCTATAGTGCCGATTCAATGAGGACCAAAGTGGAAACATTCGCTGAACTGGTTAAAGCAAGAAAGAGAACTGGGTATAAGTCATTGACTTAACAATGAACGGTGATCTTGACAGAATTTATACAACCGGCACATCCATGGGGGGACCCATGACATATACCCTCTCCTGCTACCTTCCCGAAAAGATAGCGGCCATAGCACCTGTCCTCATGCAAATGGGGACAGCACTGATAAAGGAATTGAAGATCCCTGCGGTCCCGCTGAAGGCGGGACCGCAGGGATCTTCAATTTTCGAGTTATTTTAGTTTTCCATATTCCCTAGGAACCCACAAATTCTTGTGAGGAGCCACTTTTTTACTTGGTGAATGTAAAACAGGAGGTAAGAATTTTGGCCATGGAGCGATCATCGCGACAACAGTTCGCCAGTGACAACTATTCCGGAATCTGTCCGGAAGCCCTTGACTACCTATGGAAGGCGAACTCAGGCCACGAATCTTCCTACGGAGAAGATCCTTGGACAAGAAAGGCCTGTGATCTATTTCGGCAGACATTTGATACCGACTGTGAGGTCTTCTTCGTCTTCAACGGGACCGCTGGTAACGCCCTGTCCATAGCCTCACTCTGTCAGTCCTATCATAGCATCATTTGTCATCGGGACGCTCACGTAGAAACCGACGAGTGCGGCGCTCCCGAATTCTTTTCGCACGGCGCAAAGCTGTTGATGGTAGAAGGCCACAACGGAAAGATTGGTCCTGAGGGTATAGAAAACATCATAACGAAGCGCACTGATATCCATTATCCGAAGCCAAGGGTTGTCAGTGTAACACAAGCCACTGAACTGGGAACAGTGTACACACAATCCGAGCTTCTTGATATCCATGAAATGGCCAGGGAACACTCCTTAAAGCTTCAAATGGATGGCGCTCGTTTTGCCAATGCCATTGCCCATCTCGACACAACACCACGCGAAATCACGGTAGACGTTGGAGTGGATGTGCTGTGTCTCGGTGGTTCAAAGAATGGCCTGGCCATTGGCGAAGCCGTCATATTCTTCGATCTGGAGGCAGCACAGGAATTTGAGTATCGCTGCAAGCAAGCCGGTCAGCTGGCCGCGAAAATGAGGTTCATTGCTGCTCAATGGCTCGGTGTCTTGGAGTCAAATGGATGGCTCCGGTATGCCAGGCATGCGAATGACTGTGCCGCCATTCTGGAAGAGGAAATCAAGAATATTCCCGAAGTGGAGATCATGTACCCCCGAGAGGCCAACTCCGTATTCGTGAAGATGCCGGAAAAAGTAATTGATGCTGTGCGGCAGAAAGGATGGGCATTCTATACCTTCATTGGAGCCGGCGGCGCACGATTGATGTGTTCATGGGACACGAGCGAGAACACAATCAAAGCCTTTATCAATGATCTGAAGAAGTCAATCCTGGAGGTTAGCTGACAAGCTGAATTCAAACCACGGCTTATAGCCGTGAGTGGTTTGTATCGTTTTGTTGTCAAGTTCACGAGGAGAATCTATGAAAACCATTGGCTTATTGGGTGGTATGAGTTGGGAAAGCACGCTTGGTTACTATCGAGCAATTAACGAAGGCATCAAAAAAGCCCTTGGCGGTTTTCACTCAGCCAAGATAGTCATGTTCAGCGTAGATTTTGAACCCATTGAAAAATTGCAGCATGAAGGTGATTGGGAAGGGATGGCGGCCATACTATCAGAAGCTGCGCGGAGCATTCAGGCTGCCGGCGCTGATTTTTTGCTCATTTGTACAAACACGATGCATAGGGTCGCACCGGAAATTGAGGCTGCGATCCGAATACCCTTACTTCATATTGTTGATACAACAGCTGAAGTTATCGTAAATGAGGGCATTCAATCAGTCGGGTTATTGGGTACAGCGTTTACTATGGAGCAAGAGTTTTTCAAAGGGAGGCTAATTAATAATTACGGTCTGCATGTGTTGGTGCCAAATGAAGATGACAGGAAGATTGTTCATGATGTCATTTTTCAGGAGCTTTGCTTAGGAAAAATAGAGCCTGATTCAAGGGCCGAATATCTGCGTATCATAGATGCCTTATCAGCCCAAGGGGCGGAAGCCGTAATACTGGGTTGTACTGAAATCGGAATGTTGGTCAATCAAACCGATACAGATGTAAGGCTCCTGGATACCGCTGCAATTCACGCGGAAAAAGCCGTGGAATACGCATTATATAAAGGAGAATGACGGCCCCCTATTTCGCACATGCTTATAGAATCAAGAGAAAGGAGTCCTTCATGTCAAAAATAGCTGTTGAATCGATTTATCGAATGATGATGGGTTTGGCCCTCACAATCTCTATAGCTGTCTCTGCCGGCGCGGCAGATGAGACGAATATTTACGATACGGTTGAACTCAAAAACGGTGATATATTAACGGGAACTGTTCTGGACAATACATTCACGCTGACGACGCCTTATTCACTCGTCACTTTGAAGAAGGATCAGATCTCAGCAATCAAACCTTATTCGCAAGACCAAAAGGAAGATCTAGTCGAACTCAACGTAGGGGGCACACTGACCGGAACAATAGAGGAACTCACTCTGTCATTCAAAAAGATTTCCGGCGAGACCATATCACTCGATAAGGGACAATGCAAAAAGATCATTCTAAGAAGTAATGAATAGATGAGGCTGGATGCCAGGGTTTTGAGCTGATGTGAATGGTCTTGGAAGGGTAATACCCGGCGTCACCATTCATCTATTGAAAGTAAAGACATACAGACCGAAGACATAGTCTGGTCCGCCCCTTAGGAGAAAGAGGTCAGCCATTGACAGACTTGCTGCTTTTAGGAGAGAAATTATGTACTATTTAAAGAGGATTTCTCTCTCAGGTTTACTTTTCTTGGCCTTAATAGGGATGGTTGATCTATCCGCGGGATGGGCGGCAGAGCAGATCAATACGGACACACAGGGATTGGCTATTCAGGGCTATGATCCGGTCGCCTACTTCATCCAGGGAAAACCGCTCAAGGGAACGGAGGAATTCTCTTATCAGTGGATGGGGGCTGAATGGCGGTTTGTTAGTGCCCAGAATCTTGATCTATTCAGATCCAATCCAGAGCAATATGCCCCACAGTATGGGGGTTACTGAGCGCCTACCGGATCGCGATGGGGCTCATCGCTAAAGGGGATCCCACGGTCTGGAAAATAGTCGAGGGGAAGCTTTATCTGAACTGCCGCCAGGAAATCATGATAGAATGGGAGAAAGACATACCCGGTTATATTGAAAAGGCGAACAAGAACTGGCCTGGGGTGTTGGAGTAGACCGGGAAAAGAAAGCTTATAGCGGCCTCTCATGGGAAAAGCCTATAGGGAATAGAGAGTGATCATCACATGTGAGGAATAAGGAGATAATGGGAATGTCCAACATCAAGTATTTCGCGTTCGCAGGAGAGGGGAATCCTGTCCACCCGCCTGTTGAACCGAAAAAGGCCAGGGTCAACGCGGTGTGGATGGATGGGAGTATGATAGAAGGCTGCATGTTCAATGAGGCATCCTGGTACTTAATGCCGTGTAAGGAACAAGGTCTGGTCAAACACCATTCCGATAAGGTGATGTTTTTTATTGGAGGCAATCCGAAGAATCCCGAAAGTCTTAACAGCACAATCCATTTGCGAATAGAGAATGACAGACTCACACTCACAAACACATGCGCGGTATTTATTCCGGAGGGAGTGGCTCACGGAAACCTTGAGGTCACAAACCTCGATATCCCTTTCTTTTGTTACACATGCCACCTGAACACGGATAAGTACGATACCTTCCCGGCAGAGGCAACAGCCGTTCCCGGGACCTATGCCAATTTCTATGTGGAAAAGTATGAACGTCCCGATGGGAAAATCCCTGAAGCCCCTGAAGGGTTTATCAAGTTTTTGGTCTATCTTGATGGAAAAAGAATGAAAGGCGCTCCATACGCAGAGGCGGTATGGTTCCTTACCACTAACGATACCGGCCCTGCCCCTCACAGTCATGAGGATTTTGATGAATTTATCGGCTTTATCGGCACTGATCCCGAGCACCCTGCGGAGTTGAACGCAGAGATAGTCTTTTATGTGGAGGATGAAAGGATTTCAGTTACAAAGAGCTGTCTTGTCTATATCCCGCGAGGAATAAGACACAGCCCCATCCTCGTGCCAAAGCTCGAACGCCCAATACTCCATTTTTCAGGGGGTAACGGCGGTGATTATGAGCGAAAGGGAGATGAACACCGGGATGAAAATATGTTTAGGATTTAAGGTGATAAGGATTTCTGGATAATTCTTCTGATGGAAAGGAGAATATGTCATGCCTATCGAATACGAATTATCAGAAAATGGGAGAAGAATCGATGCTTCTCCAAAAGGTGTCTTAGATGCTGACCAAACAATGGACTATTTTAAGAGATTGGAAATTGATTCATCCATAAAGCCAAATGCCATAGAAATCGTCGATTTTAGTGAAGTCACCGATTTCAAAATGTCCTACCTTGAGAGTCAGGATATCACACGGAGTTATCAAAAGCTTAAGACCGTTCAATCCATTCAAGCAACTGTATTCCTCTGTAAGTCTCCTGTTTCATTTGGCATTTCGCGAATGTTTCAAGCTTTGCACGAGATAGCAAACCCTAAACACAAGGTGTTTGTCGTAAAGACGGATGCGGAACTCGAAGAGCAGCTTATCAAGCTCCAGCAAGACATTCAGGATTGATTGGTTCCGCGCATTGCGTGGTACTTCTCTCGTTTCAATCAGCGCAGACCAACAGCACGTTATGTTTTCGTATGAGTCATAGACATTTTTGATATCTGCAAGTCCTAGCAACTCCAAAAGAGTTGGGAGGAGGCATGATTTATGAACAGAGAAAAAGTCAACAAGTGGACACTGTTAGTCGTTGTTTTATTGATTTCGGCACTATTTCTCACCATGATTCGCCAATTCCTCATAGCCATCTTCCTTGCCGGCATCTTTTCCGCCCTCTCTTTTCCCATGTACCGCAGGTTTGAAAACTGGTTTAGTGGACGCCGCGTTCCGGCTTCCGCTGTCACGATAGTCGTTCTGGTGTGCGTTATCCTTGTGCCATTGGCCGGCTTACTGGGGATCGTAGCGAATCAGGCCGTTAAGGTCGCCACAGTTGCGAAGCCCTGGATAGAACATCAGATATCAGAACCCGGCACCCTCTCCCACTCTCTGCAATCTCTGCCTTTTTACGATACCATAGAGCCATACCAAAAGCAGATCCTATCGAAAGCCGGAGAACTGGCCGGCAGCACGGGCAAATTCATCATGGAAAAACTGACATCAGCGACCATGGGAACGTTCAACATCATTATCGATATCTTGATTATGCTCTATTGCATGTTTTTTTTTCTCACAGAAGGAGACGGGATACTCAAGAAAATACTCTATTACCTGCCGTTGGAAGATCATGATGAGCGCCGGATACTGGATAAATTTACTTCCATTACCCGAGCCACCATAAAAGGGACCCTGGTCATCGGCGTATTACAGGGCGGTTTGGCCGGACTAGCCTTTGCTGTTCTCGGTATCCACAGCGCTGTATTCTGGGGTACGGTCATGGCTGTGCTATCTGTTATTCCCAGTGTCGGTTCAGCACTCGTCTGGTTTCCCGCGGTCATTTATCTTGCAGCTACCGGTCATATTGTCATGGGGATAGGCCTTTTCGTGTTTTGCGCTTTTGTCGTCGGCAGTCTGGACAATTTACTGCGCCCGAAACTCGTGGGGAAAGACACACAGATGCACGAGCTGATGATTCTTTTCGGAACTCTGGGTGGAATCTTCATGTTCGGTATCGTTGGGATCATCATCGGTCCGATTGTCGCAGGACTTTTCGTGACAATATGGGAAATATATGGTATCGCGTTTCAGGACGTCTTGCCGGAAGTCAAGCTATTCTCTCAAAAGGAAGAACCCGAAACCTTGGAAGAAGAGAATAAGGCAACAGGCGACACTTGATTCTCTATCCGCCTTTCTACAGCATCACCGACAAGACCAAGAAACATAGAGGATATTCCAAGCATTTGATTCTTATATTTGAAAGGAAGAGGCCATCATGAAGATCAAAATAATCGCGTGGGCATTGATCATATTTGTAATAACAATAGGTCTTGCCTTCACGACTGTTTCTCAGGCACAGGCCCCCAAAATCACGGTTTTTAATCCGCTGGGTCAACCCCCCGCCATCGAGCGGGTACCCATGGCGTCCAGGATTAGTGATCTTGAAGGGAAAACGATATACATTGTGGATATAGGTTTTTCCGCTACCCATCAACTCCTGACTGAATTGCAGGATGTATTAGAGGAAAGATACCCGGACACGACATGGATTGTCCGGAATAAGATCGGGACCTATTTTAACGATGATCCCAAACTATGGGCTGAAATAGAGGAGAAGGGCCATGGAATGATTATGGGAGTCGGGCATTGAAGTACTTGTGCGCCGTCGGTCGCCGGCCATTGTTGGACAGTTGAAAAGCTCGGAATCCCTACTGCCCCTATCAGCACTCTTCGATTTGAAAATCTCGTAAAGACTTATTCCTACAAAAAGGGAATGCCCAATCATCGTTTCACTTTTGTACCACATCCCATTACCGGCGCCTCTGCGGAGGTATGCCGGAAATACCTGGAAGGCAATGATCCGGTCACAGGCAAGCCTGTCCTTCAGGAAATCATTGATGCCTTGACGGTTCCACTCAGTAGTGAAGACAAAAAGACCGGATTCATCGAAAGGCCCACACCACGGCTGGTGGAACCGGACACGGTGGATAATCTGCATCGCCTGTTTCTGGAAAAGGGATGGACGGATGGGCTTCCTGTTGTGCTTCCCACAGAGGCCAGAGTCGCCGAGATGCTCAAAGGGACCAGTCATGAAACGGATGAAGAAGTCGGCAGAATGCAGCCCTCCTCTCCTCATGAATTGTGGAGCTATACAGTGGAAAAAGTCGCCGTCAATGCCGTGATGGCGGGGGCAAAGCCGGAGTACTTTCCGGTCATTCTAGCGTTGGCGTCAACCGGAGTGACGTCCCTTTCCACCTCCACGACCTCTTTCGCGACCATGGTGGTTGTGAACGGTCCCGTGCGGAATGAAATCAAGATGAATTCCGGAATCGGAGCACTGGGCCCTTTCAGCCACGCGAACGCCGTCATAGGAAGGACTTGGACCCTGATGTCCATCAACCTGTCCGCTTCAGGAAAGGCCGGCGAGACTTACATGGGCAGTCAGGGAAACAACTATAACTACAATAACCTCTGTTTTGCTGAAAATGAAGAGGAGCTTCCACAGGGATGGAACCCTCTGCACGTACAAAAGGGTTTCAAACCGGAAGAAAGCACAGTCAGTGTTTTTTTGGGTTGGGGATTTACCCATCCGGATCAGAGTATGGAAAAGACTTTCCATCCACAGATACCCTTCTGGTTGAAATTCGTCAGCCCCTTTTCTTCTACAACGCTACTACTGGATCCAACCATTATCCATCAGATGAAATACCATGAGGGCATCGATTCCAAGGAACAGCTGATTGAATGGATTCATCAGAACACAAAGGTCAGGGTTGGAGACTGGCTGGACGACTATTATGCCGTGCAGAATTTTGTTCTTCCCATGGGTGAAATGGGGCAAGAACCCATCGCGTCATGGATGAAGCTTCCAAAAGACGCGGAGATCCCACAATTCTCAAGCCCCTCCAGGATTACCGTCATATCATTGGGCGGCGGAACGAATTTCTTCTGGCAGGCAGGGGATTTCAGCTATATGATGAGTGCGTCTGTAGACAACTGGAGATAGAGTATTTTGCGGTTTGGGACTTTATATTTATTCTTATCATTAAGGAGGCGTAATATGCGGATGAAATTTCTTGTTGTTGCAGCTACCACAATATTACTGGCCGCTGGGGCATTTGCACAGGACGCGGCCAAACAGTCTTGTGACCGTGCGTGTTTGGAGAATTATCTTGATCAATATCTGGATGCGATGATGGACAATGATCCGAACCTGGAGCTTTTTACTAGGGCCTGCAAATTCACCGAAAATGGGGTACAGTTGCCGCTGGGCGGTGAAGGGCTCTGGTACAGCATGTCGGGAAAAGGGACCTATAAGTTTTACGTTCCCGATGTCGAGACGCGGCAGATCGCCTTTATTGGGACGGTTCGGGAAGGTGGCGACTTGCCACAGCCAAAAACAGGGGAATCCGCCACAGGAGCAACGCCCTCTGAAGGAACCGTTGCAGCGGTCGCGATCCGCCTGAAGATTGATGACAGCGGAAAGATTTCCGAAGCGGAACAGCTCGTGATACGACCTGAGACCAGCCTGTTTCAAGAAGAAAAACCATCCTCACCCTTTCCACCGACAGGCGAGGCTGTGGAAAAAATGGGCGCCCCTCACGAGATATTCCTTGAAGTCATACCCGAAGAAGAGCGCATGTCCCGTGAAGAGCTTGTCAAAGTCGGTAATTATTACTTCGAAGGTCTTCAAAGGAATGACACCAAAGGCTATTATCCTTTTACCGATAACTGTGTCCGCTTTGAAAACGGTATGCAGACGACCTCGGATTGCAAAAAGCAGTTTGAGTCGGGGGCAGTGGCAAATATGGTCTCACGCATCCGTGATCGCCGCTTTGTGGCAGTGGATCGCGAACGTGGAATTGCCTTTGCGTTCGGCTTCTTCGATCATTACTCGATCAACTGGACCTGGCAGCTGGCAGAGCTGTTTAAGATTGAAAAGGGACAGATCCGCAGGATTGAGGCCGTTTTTCACAGATGCCCGTTTGGCATGAATTCCGGATGGAGCACTTACGAGCAGGGCATGTCCGAGGAGGCACAGAGTATCCGATAAAGGAACAGGAGGAAAATTTATGTCAGAATTTAAGCATAGTTACATCATCACTGACATGCAAAAGAACGTTAAGCTGGCGTGGGGTGGTGGATCAACCCTAGAGGATTATGTTCCGGGCAAAAACCGTAACATGGAACATGTCCTCTATATTGATGAAAAGATAGGCACCGGGGATCTTTACTCAGAATCCCTCTTCTTCTTGTCTGACGATATGATAGATCCGGAGCACAAAAAAAGCAGGGACGAAATGATGGCCAGGCTTTCTGAGATGGCTGACACCATGAAGCCGGAAGACATACCGGGGCCCAAACCCCATTCTCATCCCTTTGATGAAATATTCACCTTTTTCGGCACAGATTTTAACCATCCTGAAGATCTTTGCGGTGAAATCGAGTTTTATCTTGAAGAAGAACCCGTTATGATCACCAAGAGCTGCATTGGATTTATTCCGGCCGGAATGAGACATTGTCCCGTGAACTTGAACCGTACGGACAAACCTTTTTTTCATTTCAGCATGGGATTCACGGACTCCTATTACCATGATGTGCTTATGGACAAGGGGGGAGCATATTCAGGACAGTCCGGGATGTCTAAATACTTTGTTACAGTAGATAATCCCAATCAACAGCTTCCGCCATTTCGAAAAAAGATCCCGAATGGTTTTACGCACCGTGTAGCACAACTTAACAGCGATATTCTGCCGGAGACCAGCGTACATGTGGAAACAGCCTGGATATGGCCTGAAGACAGGACAGGTATTAAAGAAGGCGTGACCTTTGTTGAGGAACACTCACATCCGTTCCAGGAAGTCATCGCTTTCTTTGGATCCGATTTCAACGACATCCATGATCTGCATGGCGAGGTGGAATTATGCGTGCAGGGCAAACCGTATATAGTGAACAAGAGCTTTTGCGCGGTCATCCCGGAAGGCGTGAAACATGGGCCCCTCATTGTTAGAGACGTGAAGAAACCGATTTTCCATTATACGGTGGGAAAAGCGAAGAAATACAAATAAGGATTCGGCAAAGCCAAAGGCCTGAAAAGCATGAGCCGCTCAAATTCGAGCGGCTCACGTTTTTTGTGGGTCCCCCGCCTATGGCGGGGGGTTAATCCGGTATGAATTAGAAGAAATTATACCTGAGGGTCAATCCGATCTGACGAGGCCAACCGGGATCACCGGTCCTAGACCACGTGAGATCTGTCAGATCTTGATTTTTATTTGAGCCTATATAGGTCCAGTAAAGTTTATCAAACAGGTTTTGTGCCTCTAGAGAAAGAGACCAGTGTGTATCAGCTGATACGTAGGTCAAGCGAGCGTTGAACAGCGTGTAATCCGGGATTTCATGGTCCGGTCCATTAGGCTTTTCACTTAGAGAGCTGTTATTTCGTGTACCCTGGTAGAACGCGTCGATGCGCGGTATTAGCATTGATCCGTTATCAAATTCGATCCGGTAATCAGCACCCACGTTCCAACCCCACTCAGCTTGAGTGTGATAATCCGGATGTATATAACCCCGTTCACCCGGACCGACATCAACATCTAAGTCAAACCAATTCAGCGACCCGTTGATAGTCAGGTTTTTTAATGGCCGGGCCATGAGGTCAAGTTCGACCCCTTTTGTGGTCGCGGGCGCGCTTGTGTATATAAACCAGAATTGGCCCGTTCCCCCCGCGTTATCCCCCGCCCATGTCCCTGGAGGGCACGTGGCCATAAAGCCCCAGACAGGTTCTCCGGCATCGTCACTCAACGGATTCGTACATTGAGAGGCCCATTCGCCGATTACACGCGGGTCGTAATCCCCTTGATAAGCCGTCAGGTTTAGTCTTAGGCGATTATCAAACCAATCCGTCTTGGCGCCGATTTCATACATGATGAGCTCTTCAGCGGGGGCCGGCAGAAGCTGGCCTCTGGTCCAGGGTCTGGGATTTGCACCTTCAGAACGGTAACCGGTGGAAGCCGAAACATAGGCCATGAAATCATCGGTAAATTGATAATCAAGAGCCAGTTTCCAGTCGGTATGACTGCTACCGTATTCTAGAGGTTTTTCGATTTGGAACAGATTGGTATGGTCAAAGGCAAAGGTTTTGCTCTCATCCGTAACCCTGGCGCCGGCAGTCAATGACAGCTTATCCGTGATGGCATATACACCATGACCGAAAACAGATCTACTGTCATTATAGAATTGATCATTATTATCAAAACCAAACGGCATGTCGCCAAAAACCATATGCCAGAAAGGATCCATTTGGGCCGCGATAGCGCTCGTTCCCAAAGTTACATGGCCGAGATAATGAGTGTAGGTCTCATAATAGTAAGCGCCCACTGTCCAATCCAGCCGTTCATCTAGAGCCGAACCATTCAACCGAAGTTCATAACTGGTTTGATCATGGTTCATATCGATTAAATAGGCGTTAAAACTAAAGGGAGTGCCATTGACGGTCGCGAATATCTGCCGATATTCGCGGTAGCCGAAGATAAACTTGGCGTGAATATTATCCGTGATGTCATAATCCGCTCTTGCAAAAACGTTTGTGTAATGTTGTTTGATTTTATCCGGCCATCTTATTCCAAATATCGGGTCTTCAAAAGATTCATAAACGCTGTAAGGGCTGCCGGTAACGAGTGCATCAATGTATTCAACACCATCAATATCTACCACGGTTGGGAGTGTGGTCGTTCCGCCATCAAGTGGGACTGGGAATATGGATACTCCATAATTGTCTTTATACCATTGATCCACCCATCCATCAGTCCCGCCGGCGTTCGGATCTCTACCCCTGAGATACGTTTCAGCCTGCGTATCCTGAAGAATATTGGTGTAATCGACACCCATGTTAAATTCCAGTTTATCCGTAGCAAGATAGCGCATCATGACTTTGGCGGCGTCCATTTGGTTGCCTCCTTTTTCACCAACCTTACAGTCGCCCGTCGTCATCCTGTAGTTCCTCATATAGGAAGGAAAATCACCGGCCAATTCAGGATAGCCGGCGGCATTCATTGCACAGGTGTAATCTAAACGATCCATGTATCCATCAATCCTTTTGGACGTTGCCGAGATCCGCGTGAATAACTTATCCTCAATCAAAGCAAAGTCATAGGCGCCGGAAAATTCAAGGCGGTGATAATCACCATAGGTCGCTTGAAGATATCCCGTGTGATCACCCTGAGGGGTTTTGGAAATGAGTCGGATCGCGCCGCCTATAGCGTTCTTGCCGAACAGGGTTCCCTGAGGACCGCGCAATGCCTCGATACGCTCCAAATCAATAAGTTCCAGGGTTGAACCGACAACAGTCTCGTTGAAAATGTCGTCTACGTAGACAACAACACCCGGCTCAAAGGCAGGGATAAAATCAGACTGATCGACACCGCGCATACCGATATAGGCGTTAGGCCCCCAGGCGTTGCCTTGCTGACGAATAGCTGAACTCGGAATGATCAGGCCCAGATCTTGTATAGATTTGATATTCCGTTCCTCCAGTACTTCGCCGCTAACTGCCGTGATGGATATGGGTGTTTCCTGCAGTTTCGTTTCCGTGTAGGTCGATGTTACGACGACGTCCTCCAACACGAATTCTTCATCTTTGGCCTGGTCTTGGCCCATCGCCGGCCCGCAGACGAGTGCCGACCCCATTGAAAGAAGAAATACCCATACACTTGCAAACAAAGTAAACCGATTTGACTTTTTCATCTAGTTCCTCCTTTTTGTTTAAGATTCATGATCTATGATCACCCGGCTATCCCTCGAGCGATAGTTGCCCCCCATGGGCGAACAAAAACCTGCCTTATGCAACGGTTTGATTTGTAAAATATTGGATTAAAAGATATTGAATTTCAACATGCACGCGATCTTGGTTCCAAAATACCGATGGAGCCCCACGGGTAAACCCGTGGTTCCCATTACATGACCCGCCTTCGCACAAAGCTTCGGCGGGTTCATCCGCCCCGGCTTCAAGGGCGACATCCGCCGAAGCGGATGACAAGAGCATTCCTCCCCGCATAAATGCGGGGTTTCCTGCGAAGGCGGATGAACATAAACTCTATCCTGAGACAATAGCCGCTTATCGTGAGAGTGAATATGGATCTACTCCTGACCCATATTTACTCTTTCACGGTGCAAGGACCAACAATCGATTCGGAAAAGCTCATTAAAAGAACGGATGATCACTACAAGGTCAGAAAGTAACGCGATACCTCAAGGCAAAATACCGTAAACTACCTGAATTCAAGACTTTTTCTGTTTTGGCGGGCAAAATAACTGTTTTCAAGGCTAGAGTCAAGAAGAAATTTGCCTCCACATAATGTGTAAAACGTTTCTATATCAGAAGCAAGATAACCCCAAAATTGCCTGATCATAGCCATTTTACAATGTTGGGGTTGGAAATGTGCGCCTACTGCTTAATCACATCATCCTTGGCAAACTAAAGAAATAAGCCCGTCAACAATTTTGTTGACGGGCTTATGAAGTGAAGAGCTAATTAAATCTAACTTTTAAAACCAAACCTTTGCCGCAACGTAGAATCTGCGGCCAATAATATCGTGGCTGTTAATAAAAGAGCCAAGAGCGTTGTCGGTTGAACTTGCGCCAACAACCTCCGGTTTGGCGTAAAACAGGTTATTGATGCCGCCGCGCAATTCTACGTTGTCACGTAACATATAGCGGGCAAATAAATCAAATTCATCATGGGAGTTTACGCCTTGAATATCGGAGGCACTACCGGGCGCTGGATCCAGCGATGGCAAATGCATCCAGCGTAAACCGCCAGAGAATCCACCGTTGCTGTAGCTTAAGGTGGTAAGCATTTGGTAATCAAAGGATGAATTGTTTACGGTTCCCGTGTACTCAACAATTTGTCCTCCTTTGAATGGCAATTGCGCGTATTTTTCAAGAATACTCACCAGCGCATTCACACCCACGCGCCCGGGAATTGCATCAAGTCCGATGTCGGAAAAATCTGAATTCCAATCGAGTTGAACATCAAAGCCCTCAGAGTATATTGCCCCCATGTTAAAGAAGACTGCATCGAAATTTCGGTCGGCACCGTAAATATTCATCCCATCGTCTATATACTCCCGGTTAATGAGAGCGCAATAGGGGTTGCCGGCTGCCAATTCTGCGCCGGTGTAGGTGCCGGGAGCTGAGCCTATTAAGGGGTTGTACTGGGCATCCATACATTGCTGATATATCAGGTCATGAGTGGGGGCGGCAATCGCGCCATCAATTTCGATGTCGTAATAGTCAATAGAAAGCCGTAAATTTTTCAGAGCCGGCGCTGAAAAAGGCGAGTCGATAACAATCCCAAGGGTCTTGGTATCGGCCGTCTCAGATTCCAGGTCCGGATTACCCCCTGTTATTCCTAAGGACCAGGCCCAGTACCCCGGACCAAAGACGAAATAATGATAGTCATTCGCACTT
>JAFGFY010000154.1 GCA_016930795.1 Deltaproteobacteria bacterium | reverse complement strand
CTCGGCAGGAAAAAATGGGTTGATCGACTTTTTAGGGGTCGGCTATCTGCAGGATCTAAGACCATTCCAGCTTGTTAAATTGGCTCGAGTAACGCCATGAAGACAGTCCATGTTGTTTCCGCATATGTTCATTGGGGTGTCGCGAATGTGGCAAACCGCTTTAGTCCGAAGTCGGTCCTCGACATGGGTGGCGTGGGGAAAATGTCGCATTTCCTGGCCTGCAGCGTGACCGATGCTAATATTATCAACAATCTGGACGCCACCGACCTCCCCTTTGCGGACAACGAGTTTGACGTGGCTTTGTCGATCGCCACGCTCGAACATGTCGAAGATTGGGCGAATTTCCTGCTCGAATCGTTGCGCGTGAGCAAGACGGCCGCAGTGCATTGGTTCCCCATTGGTAGCGCCGCAACCGAAGCCGAACATCTTAAAAAAAAGCTCGGCCATTTGCATCCCTGCTGCATACCGTCCAGGATTGAAATCGAAGACTTTCTCATGAAGTGCGATGCACAATGGACCCTGGCTCCATTTATGACAATGGGAGAGCATTTACTCCTGCTAGGTACAATCAATCCAAATATCAATCATCCTGATACGTTTGCGGCAGTCCAGCGCATGGGCGCTGAACCATACGGGGTTCTGCTTACGATGACAAAAACGGGAGATTGCCATGATCCTCGATGAAACACAGCGTGACCGCGATCTCGAACTTGCTGCCTTGTCGGGGATGTCCCTTAAGGAAATAGAAAGCTTGGAAATCTGCGCGCCATCTTCAATTAGGCTCTATGACGATGCGCTTCCGGACCCTTGTTCCAAAGACGACATGCTGCAAATTTATAAAGACTACCAGTGGCTGAATTTCAAGGCTTATCTGCGTACACTAATGCACACAAGCGTTGAGCGTCGACATCCGGAACTGTTGCAGCTTCTGCGCAGAACAAAAGGGAAGAACTGCCTAGACTTCGGCAGCGGTGTAGGCACCCACGCCATCGCACTTTGCGAAAACGGCAATATCGTAACGCTGCTCGACGTATCAGGCCCCCTGGCGGAGTTTGCCAGAAAGAGGCTGGTAACCCGGGGGCTCTCATTCACCTTCATTGACGCCGAAGAGACACTCCCCTCAAGCGCCTTTGACGTGGTCATATGTTCCGACGTATTGGAACATACATACAATCCGGTGGCCGAACTGCACCGGATTCTCGAAAGCCTAAAAGAGGGAGGAATATTGCATATTCTGGTCAGTACAATGATCAAGGAAACCTCCGGACATTTCCGTGAGTCAATAGGGCGGTGGACCCGCAAAGGAGAGCCTTTGCTCGCGGAGCGTTGCGAGCGCATTTCCGCCACACTCTACCGTAAGCACGCGAGGTCTTGATGAATTCCATCATGCTCAATGAACAGCGACTGAAGGCCATTCGGCATCTGAAAGTCTTTTTAATCTACCTACCGCATCCGTATTTAAAACAGCCGGATGCGCAAGCGCCCATCGGCATTCTGTATCTCGCAGCACTGCTGGAGCAGGCAGGCATCGATGTCCGGGTGCGAAACTTTAGCGCCTTAAATACCTGGCAGGCATTGGAAGAGCTTCCCATGGCGGATTTCTACGGCATCAGCGTCACCAGCCTAGAACTCAAGCAGGCCAATCGCTTCGCCCACCTCATCAAGGAAAAATATGCCGACTGCACCGTTGTATTGGGCGGACCCGGGACCTATACCGATGAATTTGTCGATTGGGGAGTCATCGACGCCATCTGCAAGGGCGACGGAGAAGAGGCCATCTTTCATATACTCAATGACTACGCCGAAGGGCAACTAAAGCGTGTTTACGCTTTGCCGCCCATCAACGACCTCGATGCGGTGCCCTTTCCAGCCAGGCATATGCTCGGTGACGCGCAAGGGGGCAATATTTTTGCGTACAACACAAAGTACAAGCCGGGAGGTAGCACTGTGCTTTCAACGACTCGGGGCTGTCCGTTCAAATGCGCATTTTGCGGTTCCCCTCACTTTACGAACAACAAGGTGCGCTTCAGAAGTCCTGACAGCGTTTACCGTGAAATGAAGTCGGTGGTTGACCAACTGGGCATTCGACAGTTCCGCATCTCGGACGACATGTTTTTGGCTGACTCGAAAAGGGTGCTGGAAATGTGCAAGCTCATTGGCCCCCTCAATGTGGCATGGCGGATCTCTATACGCGTCAAACCTATTGGTGTGGATGTCTTTAAGGCCATGTATGATGCTGGCTGCAAAGAAGTCTCGTTCGGTGTGGAGAGTTTCGACGAAGATGTGTTGAATGTGCTGAAAAAGGGGACCACCCCGGAAGAAAACGCATATGCCCTTGAGGTGAGCAAGAAGATCGGATTGAAGACCAGAGTTCTGTTTATGATCCGCACGCCCGGCCAAACTGCGCAGACCGTCGAGAAAAACATCTACTGGCTGGAACGGGTGCCTTACGACATCATCTGCTGCACCAGTTTTGTCCCGATCCCCGGCAGCGACATATGGATCCACGCTGACGCCTATAACATCGAAATACTGAATCGAAACCTCGACGATTACAATTTTTATTTCTTCGGTCCGGAGGGTGAAAATAAACTAAAGGACATCATCAAAATCAAAGACCGATCATTGGAACAGTTTAACGCTGAGAGTCAGGAGTTCAGGGAGTATCTTTTACAAACGGGCAAACTGAATACCGGTTGATCATGATTTTTTACAAGAGGAACCAATAACATGCTGACCCTTGGCTTTAACTTGGGGCACGACCAGGGGGCCGCCCTTATCAGGGACGGGCGGATTGTTTGTGCCATTTCCCAGGAAAGGCTGGACCGGATTAAACACTCATCCGGGGTCAACGTTCCGCATCTGGCCATCGATTACTGTCTAAAATCTTCCGGAGCTTCATGGAAGGCCCTTGATGTCGTTGTGTACAACTACCCCCACCACACCAAGGCCTATGACCGAATCGACGCCGTAGAGTTAGAAGTCCAGGAGCTCTGGGGCCAAAAGCCGGTTTTCGTCCCGCACCATCTGAGTCATGCCTATGCGGCCTTTTATGCTTCCCCCTTTAAGGAGGCGAATGTCATTGTCGCGGACGGGGCGGGGAATCTGGTTGCCGGGCGGCTTGAAAAATTCTACGCTCAAAACGGCTGGCCCATCAATGCCGGCCCCGAAGACATCGAGGCCGAAAGCGGCTTTTATTTTACCGGTGAGCAAATAAAACCCTTATTTGCCCGCTACCAAACGCGCTACGGTGCCAATCAGGTTCTAAGTCTAGGCCGGATGTATTGGGAAACCTGTTTACATGTGGGCATGGGCATCCTCGACGGCGGAAAACTAATGGGGTTGGCTCCGTATGGAAGAAATGGCAGCCCTGTAGAACGGATTGCACTTGACGGGCCGTATTTCAAAATATCCAAAGACCTTATCACGGCCCTCCCAAACGGTACTTTTGAGAAAAACGCGCGTGCCGCCTACATCATCCAAAAAAACTTGGAACAGATGCTCCTTTTGCTGGCAGAGTATTGTTACTTGCTCTCGCCCTGCCCGAATCTATGCATGTCCGGAGGAATCGCTCTCAATGCCATTTCAAACCGACAGATCATCACTCAGAGCAAATACCAAAATCTTTTCATCGTGCCGCCCTGCAACGACTCCGGCATACCGCTGGGGTGTGCATACTATGGCTATTACGGCGTCCTTAAAGGAGCCGAACGGGCCCCTTACACCCAGTACACTGGAAAAAAGTACGGCGAAGACCTCATCCGCGCAGCGGTCGGCGGTCTTTTACATCGCAAGTGCGATGACATCGCGGATGAGGTGGCCGAACTGCTGGAGCAGGGGTGCGTGGTCGGGTGGTTCCAGGGCAAAAGCGAGTATGGGCCCCGCGCACTCGGGAACCGCAGTATCCTATGCGACCCGCGCAGAGCGAAAGAGAAGGACCGGTTGAACAACAAGGTCAAGCATCGTGAAAGCTACAGACCCTTTGCGCCCTCCGTACCGCTTGAGCATGCGTCCAAATATTTTAAGATGCCTTGCAAAGATTCGCCCTTCATGCTGTTCATACTTGAAGTTCTTGAAAAACAAAAACCTTACCTTGCGGCCATCACCCATGTGGACGGAACCGCCAGGATCCAAACGGTCCGGCGGGAAGATAACCCTCGCTATTACCGACTGTTGACCGCGTTCGGGAAACGGACCGGGGTCTACGTTCTACTGAACACATCTTTTAATATCGCTCGGGAACCGATCGTGGAAACGCCCCAAGACGCCGTACGCTGTTTTCTGAATACCCAAATCGATTATCTGGCTATAGGCGACTATTTGGTCTGGAAGTAGAGTAGAGGCGTTTTAAGATGAAGATATTATATTTTACCGACGACTACACTTGGAATATATACGGAACCAAGCGTTCTACCGCCGAGGCGCTGCAAGACACCGGGCATACGGTTTTCATCGTGGACAATGTAGAGATTGGAAGCCTACCTGCACTAGCCGCACAGGAAAAGCCTGACCAAATCTGGCTTTTCCATTCGGACCTGCGGCTTCCGGAAGGGATGAAGGAGGAGATTTCGCAGCCGATCATCGGATTCGGTATAAGCGACCCATATTATTTCAGTACTGATCGTTTTGCGAGTTACGATGTCTACGTGACCTACAACAAGGCGACTTACGAACAGGTGCGTTCGCTCATCCCCACCGTGTACAACCGCACTGCCTGCGATTTTAAGTTTCACAAGCCACTGAACATTCTAAAAACATGCGACGCCACAATCATCGGCGCGGCCATACACGAGCGCTTCCCTAATAAAAAAAAGCGTATCGACTGTGTTGAGGGGCTACGCCGGAATACAGGTAAGACTATCCATGCTTATGGAAAGCACTGGCCGCAAGATGCAGAGAACTTCAGCCATATCGATGGAGAGGACTTTCTAGTAGCCATTAACTCAGGCCACCTTGGACTCGACATTCAGGACCACTTTAGTCCCCTAGCACACAGGATGTTTGAGTACGCAGCTTGCGGGGTACCGATCATCACCCGACGCCGCGACGAGGTATTCGAGTGTTTTAGGGAAGGACGGGAGATCTTAGCATATACTGACAACGAAGAACTCCTGGATGTATTTGTCTGGCATCTCGACCGACCCGAAAAGCTTGAGTCCATCGGCAGGCGGGCCATGGAGCGCTGTCTTGACGAGCACGACATCCGGCACAGGATTCCCGGACTCATTGACGGCATCAACAAGGCACTAGGAGTATAGGCAAGACACCGTTGGCGATGTTTAAAGCGCGACGTGAGAGGGAGGCCTCAGGGTGATCGTAGCGCAGGGGAGCCTAAACCTCCTGGGCACCTTTATCGCAGGCAATAAGAAAACGCCCACCAAATTGGAGTAATTCAAAATTGTGAGTGACAAAAAATGTCGGTCAAGGATCATTTTTGTCCTTTTTAGGAAAAATTCAAAGGACTCGATCAATCTAAGACAAGAGGTGTGGAAATCAAGAATGAGATCAATTTTGCAGAAAAGGGAGTTTGGCTATAAGTGTTCGGATTGCTGAGTTTTATTTATCCTCAGAAGATGGTAGTGTACTTCGGTGAAGTCGAATCAAACAACATTGGAGATATAGCAGTTTATAGTGTCTTGCGTGATCGTTGCTCAATAGGCAAGCGAATAACTCCTGTCGCGCCCGGGAGGCGGTTGAGTGGACGTTTTCTTCAACGTCAGCTAAGACGATATTCGTCGATTATGATTGGCGGTGGCACACAGTTCACTAGCGTGAATGCAGAATATCTGAAAACATTAATTCGGTGCAATGATAGGGTATGGAGTTTCGGCACTGGTGTTGGAAGTTGTGGATTCTGGGAACCTCCTGATTCTGACTTATCTGAAATCGTTTGTTATTTGAACCGTATTAATCCACTGACTGTTAGAGGGCCTTTGTCTCAGGAAACTCTGTATAAATATAATATTAAGTCCACGGTAATTGGTGACCCCGCTTTTGGGTATGCCAATGAGTGCGAGTTTTTTAGGGGTGGCAAGAAAATATTGGTCAATTTACTTTCGCCTCTTGATGCTGGCGAAAGTATAATATATCAAGGGTTTATTTCTAATCTGGCATCGTCCCTGAGTGTCTTTCGGGCAAAGGGCTGGGTTATTGACTTCCTTGCGCTTGGCCCTGGGGATTATGGGTATATAGATAATTTTAGGTCGGGTTTTGGTTTTTTTGAGTCTGAAATAACTGAAATATATACAAGTGTTGATCGCTTTTTTGAGGTGCTGCGAGGGATATCCTTAATCATTTCAATGAGATTGCACGGAGCGATACTTGCGTCGTGTGCAGGGGTTCCATTTTTATTATGCAACTATCGTCCAAAGTGCTTTGATTTCGCAGCGTCGATTCAGCAACAGGCCTTGCTGCTGTCGTCGAAAAGCTCGGCTTCCGATATTATGAATTCTATTGAATATATACTTAGTAACAGCCATGAAATATCTAGTGCTATCAAGAGTAAGGCGCTTTACTTTCGGAATTTACAGTCAAAGTTTCTGAAAAAGCAGATGTCTAACTAAATCAATGAGGCGAACGTTGGGTCTATTGTTCTCTGTAGTTATTCCGACATATAGAAGGCGTGATGCCCTACGAAATTCATTGCAATCATTATCTTGTCAGACAATAGATAAAAATAGCTTTGAGGTTGTAGTTGTAAATAATTCTCCAGAGATTGGAGTGGCTGACATTATAGAAGCTTATGCTTCATTAATCAATATCATAAGCCTTAATGAGCCTAAGCCTGGTGCCCACAGTGCACGGAATGTTGGCAGCAAAGTTGCTCGTGGTCGCTATATTGTCTTTATCGATGATGACTGCGAAGCCCATCCATCGCTTCTTGAACGTTATTGTGCAGCCGTTGAATTATTTAGCCCCATTGTCGCTGGTGGTAGTATCGAGATAAAATGGGACTATGCGCCGCCGTCATGGGTTACGCCTTTTGAGTGTCTAATGGGAAGGACAAATTTTGGTGAGGGTAGTTTTTGGCTTCGCGAAGGGCTATCAGTTTATGGGGGAAATCTCCTTATTCGACGCGATTTCTTCCTTGAAATCGGAGGGATGGAACCAGACCAAGTGGGGAAAATTATACTTGGATCTGGAGATGTTGCGCTAAGCTTATCCGCCAATCGGCGCGGACATAAGGTTTTGTGGGTTGGCGATGCTAGAGTTTGGCATCATCAAAGGAGGGGCGTTAATGCAAGGCTCCGTGATTTGATGCGCAGGGAGTTTAATAATGGAATAATGACAGCCTTTGAGTTACAGAAAAAAGATAATAGGTTGTCTACTTTAGGACTCGGACCACTTTCTCTAAGGCTTTTTATTACCGCAATTAATCAATTTTTTCGGGGTTCTCTTCGGCTTAACAAGCATGCTTTGGCGAATGCCTGCCTTGCCTTGAGTAAATTGATTGGCCTTCACTGGTTTTACTTTTATAAAAGTCGCACAGCAGTGTGCTGTATTTTTTGAATCCTTAAAGAGACCTAAAAAAGTAGATCCTAATAGGCAGGGGGGACATCCCCAACTACAACATAAAATTGGTGAAGATCCACGTCGGCCATATGAGGGCCTTAATAGATTTTCTATTGATGATAGACAGGCTCGATTTCTTGTTTTTATGGGTGAGGCAGCTGTGATCGATCAAGTTTCCGATGGCGATAGAATCATTGCCATTATCATCCGCAACAGTCATTCGGATAACGGAATCACATTTTTCACCCCTGCCGACTTTTCTCAGCAGCTCGCGTATATGAAACGGCCGGCTGGATATGAGATAAGTCCGCATATCCACAAGAAGGTCGATCGCAATGTCCGATTGACTCAGGAGGTTCTGTTTGTCAAGAAAGGCCGGGTCAAGGTTAATCTGTATACGAATGAAAGAAAATTTCTGCAATCAGCGATCCTTACCGGTGGTGATGTCGTTCTTTTGGCCTCGGGAGGCCATGGATTTGAAATTCTGGATGACACTGAGATGTTTGAAGTGAAACAGGGGCCCTATCTAGGAGAGGGGGACAAAGAAAGGTTTGAACCGAAGGAATGATACCCGTTAATGAACCATTGTTCACGGACCGTGAGAAGGAGCTGCTCGTCGAGTGCGTCGAGACGAGATGGATCTCCAGCGAGGGGTCTTTGGTTCGGCGCTTTGAAGAGATTTTTGCCGAGTTCGTCGGAGTAAAGCAGGGGGTCGCAGTCTCCAGCGGCACGGCAGCTCTTGAGGTGAGTATAGCGGCGTTGGAGATAGAGCCGGGCGATGAAGTCATTATTCCGGCTTTCACCATCATCTCGTGCGCCATGGCTGTGGTGAGGAATGGACTGAAACCTGTTCTCGTTGATGTTGAAAGTGAGACCTGGAACATTGATGTTGACCAGGTGGCCCGGAAGATTGGTCCTAAAACTAAGGCTGTAATGCCTGTGCACATGTACGGGCATCCGGTTGATATGGAGCCCCTTCTGGAATTAGCTGATCATCATAGGCTGCATGTCATTGAAGATGCCGCAGAAGCCCACGGTGCAGAATACAAAGGTCGAAAATGTGGGTCTATTGGTCATATAGCTGCCTTCAGCTTCTATGCTAACAAGATTGTAACTACTGGTGAAGGGGGAATGGTGGTCACTGATGACAGCCGGTTGGCGGAACGAGTACAGGCAATGAGGAATTTGTGTTTTCAGCCCACACAGCGGTTTTTACATGACGAACTGGGATATAACTTCCGTTTGACCAATTTGCAGGCAGCTGTTGGTGTGGCTCAAATGGAAAGAGTAGATGAATTAGTTAAGCGTAAGATATGGCAGGGAGAAGAATATCGAAAAAGGTTAAAGGATATCGAGGGAATTAAGTTGCAAACAGTGAGAGATTGGGCAAGGCCAGTTTATTGGGTCAACGGGTTTGTTTTGGCGGACGAGGTATCTATGGATGCCTTCGAGTTGGCAGCCCGCTTAAAGCCTTACGGGGTTCAGACACGCCCTTTTTTCTGGCCTATGCATGAGCAGCCGGTTTTTAAGCGGATGCGCCTGTTTGACGGCGAGAGGTATCCGGTTGCCGAAAATTTGGCACGGCGGGGGCTTTATCTGCCGAGCGGCATGGCATTGACTGCCGGACAGATTGCAACGGTGTGTGATGCGCTGCGAGAGGTCCTCATGGGGGCTGAAAATGACGGTGTTTGAGAAGTATGCGGAGGCCTACGATGCTCTGTATACGGATAAGGATTATGCGGCTGAATGCAGATACCTGGAAACCCTTTGGCAGTGCAACAGCGCCTCTTCGATCCAACAGGTGCTTGACGTGGGATGCGGAACTGGTGGCCATTCGCTGGATTTGGTGAGCAAAGGTTATAGCGTGGTAGGGCTTGACCGATCAGAGGAGATGCTGGCCCAGGCAAGGGCCAAAGCCGAAGACGCCCATCTGGACATGGCGTGGCACCGTGCCGATTTACGGTCCTTTAATCTGGAGCGAACGTTCGATGCGGCCATCGCCATGTTCGCCGTCATGGGGTACCAGACAAGAAATGCGGATCTGATTGCCGCTTTGGGTTGTGTGCACCGCCATCTCAAGCCCGGCGGCTTGTTTATTTGGGATGCGTGGTACGGACCGGCGGTTTTGACCCAACGGCCCCATCAGCGCATCAAACGGGTAGAAGTTGACGGGCTGACCATCTATCGGATGGCGTCTCCGAAACTGGATGTTACGAACCAGACGGTAACAGTGGCCTACCATGTCCTATCTGTCGCCGAAAACCGGGTCCTCGCTGATTACCGAGAGTCCCACTGTGTGCGGTTTTTCTTCCCCCAGGAATTGCGTCTGCTTTTGAACCAGACAGGGTTTGCCCTGCTTGCACTCTTGCCATTTTTGCAAATAAAAGGCACGCCGACGGTCAATCATTGGAACATGACGGTGGTTGCTCAGGGGCAACGTTGATGGGGCGAAAAACCAGGAAGAGGATCCGGTTGGGGTGATTGTCAAAAATAAAAAGGTCGCTCTATTTGTGCAGCGGTATTTGATCGGCAGTTCCCCGACCATTGTCCATGCCGTCGAATGTCTGGTGGAAAGGGGCTATGCTGTCGATCTGATCGTTTACCGGTGTATCAACGTAAACGATGTCACATTTGATTCAGCAATGGTTCGGGTTATCGATATAACAAAAGCAGTTGACGAAAAGCATGCCGGAAAACACGTGGTTGGGACTTGGCAACGGCTGGGTCACAACGTTGTCCGGCTTGTCGAAACCCGTGCCGACACCCGTAACTGGGGATGGCCGGTGAGCAGCGTCGGGTGGCTGCACCCTTTTACCAGTTACCATATCGTTTTATCGGCACAGGCCCGGGCGGCCGCAGCCCGGATGAACGGCGCTGAGTATACGTTTTTCATCGGGTTTGACACCGATGGACTTAACCTGGCGTCACGCGTAAAGGAACAGTGCCGAATAAAGGTGCCGGTGGTTTACTGGAATCTAGAGATTCTATTCGCCGATACGTCCTTTGATCGTTGTGTGGGGCGCCATCTGGAGATTAAGAACCACCACCGAAGTGTTGCCACCATCATCCAGGACGAGGCTCGGGCGGAAATCTTGGGGCGTCACAATCGCCTCGCCCATACCGACATGCTCCTTCTTCCGTGTGCGGTGCGGGGCCGGCCGGTGCGGAGAAAGAGCGATTATCTGCGGCGCATGTTTCATATTCCGGACGATAAAAAGATAGTCCTGTATGCTGGTTCCATTCAACCCTGGGCGATGTGCGAAGAGATGTTAGCGACGGTATGCGATTGGCCAGAAGACTGGGTCCTTGTGATGCATACCTTCCATCCTGTTACATGGCGGTATCCGTCACAACTCATGACGACAATTCGGGCGCGCTATCAGGGACGGGTGTTTGTTTCCAGCCGACCAGTCAAATACGAGGAGCTTGACCAAGTCATTGCCGGCGGGGATATTGGCATTGGTTTCTACCGGGACTCTGAGCCTGGCAATACCGTTGTTGGCACGGCATCCGGCAAGTTCGCTTATTACTGCCGATGCGGGATTCCTTTTATAACAAATGATTATCCATCCCTGCGGCGGATTGCCGATCGGTACGGGTGTGCCGAAGTATTGCCTGAGATCAGCGGCCGGTTTATCGGTCAGGCCATAGAAAAAATTGTCACCGCATACGAAACGTATCGGGAAAACGCCTTTCGCTGTTTTGAAATGCTTTATAGCTTTGACGCCCATTTCGAATCGATCATAGCCGCCGTGGAGTCCCAGATAGCTGGAGCCGCGGGTTGAAAATATTAAACATCATTCTTGGCATGTCCCTGGGCGGAGCGGCGATGTTTGTGAGAAATCTCTGCCGGGTTTCTCGCCACGACCATCACATTCTCGGAATCCAACCGAAGTGGGAGATCATGGACGTGAGCGGACTACCGTATTTTGAGTGTCTGTCTGTCGGGTCTGTTCGACGGTTGATACACCGTGAGCGCTATGACTTGTTGCATTGGCACTGGTGGCAGCCCCTGGATCTCATGACGCATCTGGCGGATTGGAATACTGGCATCCCCCAGATGGTAACCGTCCATGTTTACGGGTACGAGCCGCCTTATGTGCTAGGGCAATTCGAGATCGAGCTGGCCGACAAGATCGTCTTTGTTACTCCATCGGCGTTAGGATTGCCGGAAAACAGGGATATTCCGGAACACAAGGTTTGTGTTATCAACGCTGGCGCCGATTTGGCCCCATTTCTGAAGATCGAGCGCACCGACCGTCCGGGATTTGTGATCGGCCGTGCCGGTGTCCTAAACCGCTCCAAATGTCCGGGAGACATCGTGGATGTTCTCAAACGCATCCAGATTCCAGAGGCCGAGTTCTTGGTCGCGGGTGATGGCGAGTTGAGAAAGGGATTCGAAAAGCAACTGGGCAATGACTCGCATCGTTTCGTCTTCCTCGGGTTTGTCAGGGATATGGTCGGGTTCTATGCATCCCTTGATTTGTATTGCTACCAGCTGCCCGCGAAGTCGTACGCCGCTGCAGAATTAAACATCCAGGAGGCCATGGCCGCGGCCCTACCCATCGTGATGTTCCCCTCGCCCGGGGCCCGACATCTCATTGAACACGGTGTGACCGGTCTGATCGCCCACAGTGCGGATGAACTGGTAACCCATTGCGAAACCCTTTACCAAGACCGGGACGCCCGCGCCGTTTTGAGCCGAAACGCCCGGAAAACCGTTGTGGCGCAATACGGGATTGAAAACTCGGCGCGGGCATTTGACCAAGTGTTCGCATCGCTGGCCGGCTAGGTGCTGCGCATATCGGCCCGGCGGTAATAAAGGCCCGACCCGTTTTTAGGTTCGGCACAAGTTGAAAACAGAGCGACAACGGATAAAGGTGCCAAATTCGCATGATCCACCGGTCCCTTGACATTCCCGTCCCGGAATATACTTATCTCCAGAATTTCGGTCGGTTTCGGGCGCAAGTCGCCCACGAGATCGCCACGGCTGCAGCAGAACACTGCTGGGAGCGGATCTGTCTGTTCGGTGCAGCCAACACCAGCAAGGCGCTTAGCCAGATATTGGGAGATCGGATTTGTCAAAGGATAACATCCGAGAACCTAAACAGCTTGGACGTAGAGGGTTGGGATGCGATTGTCATCGCCACCGCCCCACTCCATTATCCACTGATTTTGAAACGACTAGGAGAAATCGCCGGCTCCTTCGCTGGTGAAGTGGTCACTGTTTTTGAAACGACAGATGCAAACGGGGTCCGTTTGATTCTGGAAACCCAGCCGCGCTCCGGCACCGGTTACACCATTAGGAATCTGCAAGCGTGTCTCGATCTGGGGTATGCATCGGTTTTTGACGAAAGATCAACGGATCGTATGAAGCGTTCCGCTGACGGCCGTTTTCGTTTTCGGCCTTCGCGGAACGGGAGTAAGTATATGGTCAAATCCCACTTCATGCAGCCCCTTCACTACCCGGAGTACAGGTACGTCAAGACCATGTTCCAGATTTCCTTTCTCTTCGATTCCTACTATTCCTGGGCGAAGATACTCTCCCCTTCGCCGGTACCTGACGGCTACCGACTGGAGCACACGTCCAGGGAGTGGAATATTCTGTGTTCCTATCTCCCCCTCAATGCGAAGTGGTTGGAATACATACGAGACAAATTCCAAGTCCGGTACGAGGATTACTATTTTTGTTTCGATAAGACGATCCGGCGGATTTCCGATTTTTTGGGGAGCGGTGAATGGAACTCGTTTGAAAAACCGCAGCCCAATCCGTCCAGAATGTACTGGACGGACACATACCACCCCTTTTTCGATGAGGAGGTGTTCAACACTCTCAAGCAGGCCTTTCTGCCTTGTATTCGGTGTTACTGGCCGGAAAAAATTTGTTCATTGAAGTATCGATAGGGAGGCGGCGACACATATCTTTTTTTGTTTAATAGATTTAAATTTAACACACAAATTCGACAAAAGGGAACGTTTTGCGAAGGTCTCGTGTTACCGCAAAGAACGGATTTCGGTTTGTTCTTGACGACTGCGACGATCTTCTCCAAAAGTTGAGAGACTGTAATGCCTTCAAGTGCTACCGAGCCGAATTCAGAGTTATACAAGGACAGGTTCTCAATAGAGGATTAGGTTGAGAACATACTCAATTTTTACGAAAAGGTTGTAGATAAGGGATAACGATGTATCAATTCTCAGACAAAATCTTTGACATTGCTGCATTGCTTTCTTGCCTGCAGGACACCGATTCTAAACGTCTCGTCTTGTTCGGCGCAGCTGGTTACGGCGAGGCCCTTTTTGACGAACTAACACGAAGAATGATCCCATTGCCCATAGTCTTTGCAGACAACGACCCCACCAAACAAGGACGTCTTTTGAGGGACAGGCCCATTATCTCGCCTAAAGATACAGATCCATCAACCGACCTTGTCGTTATTACCACCATTTCCGCCGGAGATCAGGTTTCAGCTCAACTAGAATCCCTAGGGTTCACACGTGATATGAATTACTTTGAGGTCATGCAAAAACTTGATTACAGTCACGCTTTTGATGTCATTGATTTTTATCAAGGTTATGTCCGGGCATTTGGGGGTCTTGATATCCTCCACGTCGGGCCGGGCGGGCATTTGGGCGTGGAAATACTACTCTCTGTTTTGGGCGCCAGGTCTGTCTATTCTGTGGAGTACCACTCCTTCAGATTGCAATACCCTGACGTGACCGAGGTTGAACGATTTTACACCGGATTGGCAGAAACGGCCAAAAAGAAATGGCAACATGATATTTATCAAAATGGGCCGCTCATTCAAAACGGGAAGACCTTGAACATTAGGAAAGATATGATCCACCTTCTTTATCCTTGCTCGGTCACAGCCCTGCCGTTTGCCGAATTTTCTTTTGATCTGGTCCTTCATCATGCTGTCTTTGAGCATGTCCCAGACCCGGAGAAGGGCTACGGCGAGATATTCAGGGTTCTCAGACCGGGAGGGAAGACGGTTGGATTGGTGGACCCCCAGGACCACCGAACCTTCTCCTCTTTCAAAGAATACCACCCCCTAAAATTCTTGGAACATTCAAGACAAGAATGGTACGAGTTGGCAAGGGACATCAACTTTCACAACCAGGTTACCACGCCCGAACACAGACAGATGGCATTGTCGCAGGGATTCCGTCTCGATAAATGGGATGTTTTGGTTAAAATGGATGTATCGGAAGAAATATGGCAGAGCTTTCACCCTCAATTTAGTGACTTCGATCGAGACGAGATTGGTATCTTGCGATTCGCCTTCTCGGCCACTCGACCGGTTCAATGATAGTGGCTCGCTTTGGTTACACACTTTCGACATTCTTGTGCCTGTCCCGCCTATGAATGATAAAGTCAGTATTGTCATTCCTACCTTTAACCAGATCCAATACCTTCCTGCCTGTATAGACCACTGTCTTTTCCAGACATACTCAAATCTGGAGATCATCATCGTTGATGGTGGTTCCACGGACGGGACTAAAGGATACTTGGCGGGATTAGACCTGGAAATCGTCAATAGCACGTGCAGCCCTGTAGTAGAGATCGCTGAGAATGGAGATATAATCCGCAGAGAGAGTCGTGTCTATCCTTTGGGCAGAGAGGTGCGTACCATTACTTTTCAGCAAGATATTGGCCCCACGAGGACGTATAATGAAGGCTTGGACCGAGTGACAGGTGACTACTGTACCTATATCGTTGGAGATGATCTCCCTCACCCCCATATGATTGAAGAGTTGGTTTTGGCTCTTGAGGAAACCGATGCTGATTTTGTGTATTCCGATATGAATGTGGTTGATGACCAGGGACGGATAATCAGGCAGATGAGGCTCCCTGACTACGGTTTTGAGGCCTGTTTTGCCCGGTGGTATCATCTCGGTGTCAGTCACCTTTATAAAACCGAATGGCATCACAAAGTCGGACTAATGGATGAGAGATACCAGTCGGCCAACGATTACGACCATTATTTGCGATTTGCCATGGCAGGATGCAAGTTTCATCATGTCCCCAAGGTTCTCTATTCGGTGAGGTATCATGGGGGTGATAGAAAGACGGGCCAACACACGGATGAACGATATAAAAATCTTCTTGAAGAATCCAGACGTTGCGCCCGGCGGGCCAGGGATTTTCTAAATACCGGGAAGGAAGCGGCGAAGCCGCGTCGTATAAAATTGTAATGCGATTTCATACCGGATTTTTTTGTGGTTGACAGATGTCAATATTGTCGTTATTTTGTTTCACAAAAGTGCTATAAATAGCATTTTGGGGAAACATAATGCGATACAGTGAGTTCAGGGATGCCTTCAAGCCTTATGCTATAGTCTCTGTCAATGAGATTAGAAAGGTAGAAAGGAGTTTTAGTGTCAGAAGGCTAGTAGAATGGCAGACCAAAGGATATATCAAGAAAATTATCCGGGGGTACTACATATTTTCGGATCTAACAGTGGATGAGCATGTTCTTTTCGAAATTGCCAACCGAATTTATCATCCTTCTTATGTTTCTTTTGAAATGGCGCTTTCATATTACCAGATGATACCGGAAAGCGTATATGGCTTGACTTCTGCCACAAGCCGAAAGACGATGAGTTTTGGCACCAAGGTAGGTGACTTTATCTATCATACCATACGACCCAGATTGCTGTTTGGGTACAAATTGGTTGATTACAACGGCAGAAGATTTAAGGTTGCCGAGCCAGAGAAGGCGCTTCTTGACTACTTTTATATCAATACCTCCATGAAGTCATCAGATGACTTCTCCGGAATACGTATTGACAAGGAGCAATATCTTAGCCACGTCGATGAGAGACGCCTTTTGGCTTACTTGAATGAATTTGGACATAAGAGGCTTGCGAAAACGGTCAAGAGCTTTGTGGAGTACATGAAATATGCTTAGTATTAGAGAAATAGAATCCTACTATCCGGAGAATCTTCGAGCGTTTAAGCGCAGTTTGATGCGCGAGTACCTTCAATACAAAATACTGGAAATCATTTTTGACTCAAATCATGGAGGAAAGCTCTCGTTTCTGGGAGGGACTGCCATCAGGATGCTACACGGCAACAAACGTTTTTCCGAGGATCTGGATTTTGATAATTTCGGACTTACTGAAAGTGAATTCGAATATCTTGCCGCAGAGATTGGCAAAAAGCTCAGGCTGGAAGGTTATGAGGTAGAGATAAAGAATGTTTTCAAGGATGCCTATCATTGCTACGTGCGGATTCCTGGTCTTTTGTTTAACAGTGGGCTATCCGGGCACAAAGAAGAGAAGATCCTGATTCAAGTGGATACAGAACCACAAGGTTTTGATTATTTGCCGGAAAGCCTAATACTGAACAGGTTTGACGTCTTTTGCAGGATAAGGGCAACCCCTGCTGATATCCTGTTGTCCCAGAAGATAGCCGCAATATTCAACAGGAAACGGAAGATGGGCCGGGATTTTTACGATACTTTGTTATTGTTCGGCAAGGTGAGACCCAGTTTTGATTTCTTGCGGTTAAAGATGGGGATCGAGGATACGGTTGGGCTGAAAAGGGATCTGCTTACGCTTTGCAAGGAACTTGATTTTAAGGCCCTGGCCAGGGAAGTAGAACCCTTCCTATTTTCGGCAATTGAGGCAAAGAAGGTACTGGCTTTCCCTGATTACGTTGCCCAGCTAATATGAAGGTTCTTCTTATCAACTCTCCTATTCGTATAGATGCAAACCCTAATTGCATCCCATATGGCTTGGCAACCATTGCTGCCGTATTGAGGGCCCAAGGATTTGACGTGGAGATATACGATGTCAATGCCCTGCGGCCGCTCAAAGAGGATATTTCAAAAAGCCTTAAGGACATGACTTGGGACCTTGTCGGCCTCTCGGGGCTGATCACGACGTACAAGTTTCAGAAATGGTTGATTCCTGAACTGAAGGCCATTAACTCCGAGGCGCCTGTGGTATCCGGCGGAGGACTGGCCACGTCCAATAGTGAGCTTCTCTTCAATCAAACAGACGTTGATATTACAGTAATTGGTGAGGGTGAACAGACGATGTTGGAGCTTTGCCGGGCGTTCAAGGCAACTGGCGATCTGAAAGAGATTCCCGGTATTTGGTTTCGGCAAAACGGCAACATTGTCAAGAATGAGGTGAGAGAAAATATTCAGAATCTGAATAGAATGCCCTTTCCAGCCTGGGATCTCCTGCCCATGCAGATTTACCTAGCAAACCCGATATGGGGAGATGTGGCTAACAATTCATCTGGGTTTAGACATGATGTGAGAGTCACCCGCAGCATGAACATAATTTCTTCCCGAGGTTGTCCGTTCTCGTGCAGATTTTGCTATCACTTGTTTGGCCGCTCCAATTATCGTTTTCGATCACCGCAGAATGTAGTAGATGAGATCGAAATCTTGGCAGACAGATACGAGGTGGATTTCGTCGGCTTTGTAGATGACAATATGATGGCTTCGGAAAGACGATTGTTAGAGTTTTGTGACCTGCTAGAGGACAGGAGATTCCACATCACGTGGGGATGTCATGGCCGGGTCACTAGCGCCAAAGCGGAAGTCTTGGAGCGAATGGCCAAAATTGGCTGTGTGTGGATCGGCTACGGAATTGAGTCGGGCAGCCAGAAGATACTGGATGCCATGAACAAGAAGGCTACCGTAGCGCAAGCCAAGGAGGCCGTCATCAATACGAGAAGAGCGGGGATCTATCCGAACACGACTTTCATTTTCGGATACCCTGGTGAAACACTCGAAACCATTCAGGAGACCATTGATTTTAAACGAGAGATGGGACTTGAGTGTGGATCATTTTTTGCGACTCCTTACCCCGGCACCCATCTTTATGAGCAGGCACTGGCACAGATCCAAAACGAAGAGAGCTTCATCCAAAGGTTGGGCAATGCCAATGAGTTTTCGATTAATCTCACAGAGTTTGATGATGAGACGTTGTTTGATTTGAAAAAGGCCATGGATGAGAATCGGGACGTCATCTGATCTCAGAGCATATAGATTGTGGAAACCATAACAACAGATGTGCTGGTTATAGGCGCAGGGGCGGCCGGAATTCGGGCCGCCCTTGCTGCTTTTGAGGCGGGAGTTGAGGTGGTCATGGTGGCCAAGGGCGAGGTAACACGGTCCGGATCCACGTTCTCGCCCGTTTCAAGAGGATGGGGCATCCAGGCTTCGGTTGGCAAGGAGCGGACAGAGAAGAATTTGGAAGCGTTTTACGATGATATTGTTTGGGTGGGGTGGGAGCCGCAAAAGCCCGCAGCAGGCGTTCAAGGCAGTTTTCAAAGGCTTTCCTAGGTGTCGCTTTGGACTTGACGTGCGTTACCCTTTATGGCATTATGCTGATAAGCATAATGCCGATAGGCATAATCTGGGTCGGAGAATATGAAACGAAATCCATTTTGTTTTGGTGAAGTCGTAACCGGTGAACATTTTACAAATAGAATTAATGAGATAAAGAGATTAACACTGGAGCTGGGTGGAGGCAACAACATCTTTTTGATTTCTCCGAGACGATATGGCAAGACTTCGCTCATCATGAATGTTCTTGGACATCTCAAGACGGAGGGTTTTCTAACCTTTTACTTGGACCTCTACAAGGTTGCCTCTCTTCGTGAATTGTTGGAAGCGTATTCTAAGGGTGTGGCACGTTCATGTGCGACCAAGACGGAAAGGTTCTCCGGATTTGTCAAAGAGTTTTTTCCAAGACTAAGACCCAAGGTAATCATCGGCACTGACGGTGTTCCTTCAATTGAAATCGACATACAATTGAAGGAAAGAGAGTTAATGGAATCACTGGAAGAAGTGCTGGATATCCCAGAACAAATAGCCAGTAGACGGAAGAAACATTTTGTGGTCGCCCTTGATGAATTTCAAGAGATTTTGAACCTCGACGGGGAAAGGATAGAAAAGATGATGAGGGCGTGCTTTCAACATCACCATCATGTCGCCTATGTTTTTGCCGGGAGCAAGAGGCATTTGCTCAATAGCATGGTTTCTGATCCCAACAGAGCATTTTATAAGTTGGGTGACATAATGAATCTCAAGAGAATTGAACCATCTGAAATGATAGAATTTTTGAGAAAACAGTTTCTTAAAGGATCTGTGAGTGTTAGTGATGAGGTTCTCGAGTATGTTCTGGAGGTGAGCGAAGATGTACCGTACAATGTTCAGTATCTTTGTCACCATCTCTGGAATTGGAGCTTAGAAACAAAAAGCGTGGAAGAAGAAGATGTTGAGGAGATAATGGACAATATCATTGCTGAACAATCCATGAACTACATAACTCTGTGGGATGGGCTCTCTTTGCATCAAAGATTGTTTCTTAAGGCCATCAGTAAATCTCGGAACAAATCAACATTCTCGAAGGATTTTATCACGGAAAATGCCCTTGGCACTCCCAGTTCAATACAAAAATCTATGGCTCTGCTTAAGAAAAAGAATATCATTGATGTTGATGGGAAAGAGGTTTCCTTTAACGATGTTTTTTTTAGGGAGTGGATCAAGAAGAAGATGGTGCCCATTGTTTCATAAGCTGTTTGTGGATGGGCTAGCTAAAGGCATAATAACTTTTTGAGATGGAAACGATCGGAACAGATGTGCTAGTTATAGGCGCAGGGGCGGCCGGAATTCGGGCCGCCCTTGCTGCTTCTGAGGCAGGAGTTGAGGTGGTCATGGTGGCCAAGGGCGAGGTAACACGGTCCGGGTCCACGTTCTCGCCCATTTCAAG
The DNA here is from genome assembly GCA_016930795.1 of Deltaproteobacteria bacterium. GTDB lineage: Bacteria > Desulfobacterota > DSM-4660 > Desulfatiglandales > HGW-15 > JAFGFY01. Next base: position 31,158 of record JAFGFY010000154.1, on the reverse strand, counting down.
AGGATGGGGCATCCAGGCTTTGGTTGGCAAGGAGCGGACAGAGAAGAACCTGGAAGCGTTTTATGATGATATTATGCGAGTCGGTCTGAGTGTATGTGATCCAAGGCTGGTTCGCATACTTGTGGAGGAGTCAGGCCCTCGCTTAGAGGACATGGTTTCGTACGGCATACGATTCAAGAAAGGTCGGGACGGAAGCTATGTCCGGGCCAAGGGGTGTTTCAGTGATGTTGAGCGGGCCTTTTTGACTGAAGAGTATGAAAACATTCAAGAATCCTTCTTGTCACTTTTTCGACGCTCTGTAGCCAAAATCATCCAAGGGCGTGCACTGAGCCTTATCACGGCTGACGGGACATGTTGGGGAGCCTGGGCTGTGGTGAAGAATGACAAAACGGTTAAGATCAACGCCAAAGCCACCATATTGGCTACCGGTGGTGGCGCTGCCATTTTTAGGGATCATCTTGTCAGTGACGCGGACGTTGGTGACGGATATGCCCTGGCCCATAAGGCAGGAGCCGAGTTAAATAATCTGGAGTTCGTGCAATTTATGTTGGGTTTAAAAAAAGACGACACTCGCCTGTTTATGCCTTTAGCAGACTTGGATTCCCCTGGTATGTTGCTGAATGAAGACGGAGAGGATTTGCTTCAGTTGTATATTCCAGAGCCTAAAGAAAGAGCAAAGGCGGCTGGGGATAGGCAGAAACACTTCCCTTTCAGTTGCCGTGATTCGTCTTGCCAGGTTGATATTGCCGTAGCCCAGGCCAGGAAGAAAGGCCAAAAAATTCTGTGGGGAGGTAATGGTCAGGCAGATGACAAATCTCGGCATGAAGTCGTGCATTTTGCTCACGCCTTTAATGGAGGCGTAAGGATTAACGAGATGGCTGAGTCCACAATTTCCGGTCTATTTGCGGCAGGTGAGGTGGCAGCAGGTTCACACGGAGCAGACCGCATCGGCGGGTGCATGATGACCGCCACCCAGGTGTTTGGCAAAAAGGCAGGGGAATGTGCAGCCCAGCGTGCCAAGGCGTTGGCCAGATACGGTTTTCCTGATATTCGGCGTTGCAGCGACATCGAGTGGGCCGACCGGATGCGCGAAACTGCTCATATCAACCACATTACTAATATTTCACTGCTATCCAGGCAAGTCCTTGGGGAATACGCCATGATCCTTCGAAGGGGGGACGGACTGAAAACGTGCAAGAAGAAACTGAAGGATTGTCAATCCGAGTTGGAAGCAATGAAGTCAAAAGCAACGATTCCTGCGGCCCAGTGCCTTGAATTGCGGAACATGATCTTGACGAGCAGACTCGTTCTAGATAGTGCTCTTATGAGAAAACAGAGTCTGGGACCACATTTCAGAGAAGATTATCCAAAGCCCTCCATCACTACACGGTCCACCACACAGCGCCCCTTATTTTCCATCAGTTCCCCTGCATGATCTCAGCAACGGTAATTACCGACACTATTGCGTAGCCGCCCACCTTGTAGCCAGCCTCATGTTCTTAGCCAGTTTTCTATGGTCAGCCCAGAAATCCTTGAGAAATGTTTTACGTTTCCTGTAACCAAAACCAATTTATGACACAGCGCAATGGAGGCTATGCGCATATCTGGTTCCGTTAAAGCTGTTCCCTTTTTTTCCAGCTCTGCCCTGATCTTCCCATAAATTTCAGCAGACTCCTTTCCGACTACCCCTTTCACCGTGGTCATTATCCCTGTCATTTGAAACCCGGCAATTTCTTCAGCTTTAACTGTTATGGAATTGACAGTTTTTCCTAGCCCTCCTTTTTAGCCAAAACTATCCCACTAGAATAATTGATAAAAGCAAATTGGCGTGTGTTGGCACCGATTTTGCTGAAGTTTGAGTGAAAGTTAAAGTTCGAGAAAAGCCTACCTTGCTTTGGTGTGTTATTGAGAGGTTCTCTCTGTAACTCAAGGGGGCGGAGCCTGTCGTGAGGTTGGAGGAGCGGCCTGACGGCCTCGAGGAACGCTTCGTTTTGGGTTGGAGGCCAGAGGCTCTTGACAACGCGCTCTTGTCACTTCCTGGCGTGCTCTTCCGCGTGCCGACCTCTCACCCCAAGAATGTCAAACATGGCTACGATGGACCGACAGGAACAACTGCTTACCATCCAGCAGCTCAGCCACAGACTTAGGATTCCTAAACCAACGCTGCGTTTCTGGGAGAAGGAATTCGAGGGTATTCTCGTTCCTTTGCGAACCGCAGGTGGACAGAGACGTTATACGGTTGAGAACACCTCCATCGTTGAAAAGATAAGAAAGTTCAAGCTGCAAGGGATGACCTTGGCTGACATTAAGAGTGAACTGGGTAATAGTTCCAAAGTTAAGGGAGAAGATCTGTCAAGTGTCGCTTCCTTTGCAGACAAGATAGCCGAGGTGGTGAGGCAGGAGGTTATTAGGTTTCTTGAGAGAGGAGATGATGTGTCAGGCTATAAGACATTAATGAATGATAAGCTTTGGAACGAATTGAGTAATGACTAATAATTCTATAATACAAGTGGAACGAGAAGTCCTTATAGTTCAGATTGAACCGCCCCAGAATACTGACGGCGGGGATTACTATTACCGTACCCATGCCCCCGGGGTGGCCATGACCCAGCAAGAGGGTGTCTATGTCATCAACTTGACCAATGAGCATAGGAACAAGTTCGAGGTCCTGAAGCAGGCTGACGTCCTAATATTGAAAAACATTTGCGACCCCGATTTTCTTCCATTAATCAATAAAAGGAAACAACAAGGCAAACTCACTATCTATGAAATAGCCGATGATCTCGGTGCCCTCCAGCCCTGGAATCCGGTCTATTTCTTCTATCAAAACACGGAAAACCAGGCATTGGTCCACCGGTTGGCGAGTTACTGTGATGCGCTCCAGTTTACTTGCAGTGAACTCAAAAACCTTTACGGCCATTTGAACAGGAAATCCATGGTGTTTCCCAATCAGATCTCATATGTTCCTCCTGAGAGATCCTTTTCACAAAAAGAGAATATCATCATAGGCTGGGCCGGATCTCACGGCCACATGGAAGACATTGAAGCGATCGCCCCTTCTCTTATCGCTTGGATGAAGAGTCGGCCCGACGTTTGCCTTCATCTGATGTGCTCGGAGCCTATCTGGAGCCTGTTCAACGCCCTGCCGAACAAAAACAAAAAACACATCCAAACAGGTTCGCCGGAAGATTATTATTACTTCCTTTCGGGAATTGATATCGGTCTTGCACCTCTGAATAATACACCCTTCAATCGCTCTCGTTCCGACGTAAAATTCCTGGAATATGCCGTTTCAGGGGTCGTGCCCGTTGTTCAGAATCTTCAACCCTACCTCGAGTCCGTGATTCATGGGAGAACGGGTTATTTATTCAAAGACTCGGATGAACTGATCTCCATTCTTGACCTTTTGGCCAATGACCCGGAATCCGCCCGCCGTGTTGCATGTACAGCTCGCCAACATGTCATAGAGCACCGGATTGAGACAGCCCATGCCGAAGAAAGGCTGTTCTTTTACAGAGAACAATTTAATGGGAACCACGACTCTCATTACATCGGGAGTTATTCGAGGGAGGGTCTTTTCAAGGCCTGGTCAAATCTTGAGGGGGCCCTGACGCTGGGTCGTCATTTGAAACTCAGGTCCACGAAATTTGAAACCCTCCTGCATGCCGGCCTGATTGCCATGCAGGTCAACAAAGACAAGGCATTGGCGCGTCATCTCTTTGAAGAGGCTGCCGCATTAGACCCAGAAAATTATTTGCCCCATTTGTTTGGGTCACCCGTATCTCCCGATCCGGTCAAATCCCTCGGAAAGGCCGTCGAATTAAGGCCGGATTCTCTAAAAGCGTGGATCATGCTGGGCGAAGCCTATGCAAAAGAGGGGAAAATCAAAGAATCCTTTGAATCCTACGGCAGAGCCGCGGACATTTTCCCTGAATACGAGGTTCCTTTCCTTAGGGCGGGCAAGCTTCTGCAAAAAATAGGGGAAACATCCAAGGCGCAAGAACTCTTTGAGAAGGCCTCTCAGTTGCTTATTCCTTCAGCTGTTCACCATTGATTTGCATGAAAGAACACTTTGCGGGTTTTTACACCCATCCATCCTTTTGAAAAGGAGCCTCAATGACAAATACAACCGTTGATCAATTCAAAACTGAAATATTAAAGGGAGAAGACCTCTTCCTGAAAAACAGAATGCGCAATATCATGTGTGAAATCAAAAGATTCGGCTTAAATAAAATGGGCGCCAGCGAAAAAGAATTGAGAGACCACATGTACGACTCGGATTCGAAACGTATATAATGCAGGATCAGGATCCGGGCATCGTCAAACTGGACTGAGCGCAATATATACAGTCCCCCTATGTATTTAACATCCTTTTCAGAAAACCTCAGTCATCCTTATGTTAAACCCGAATCGAGGAACATCCATGCAAGATGCTCATCCAAGGGATTTCCTTTTCAGTGACCAGTCTGAAACCCTTGATATAAACATTCATGATCGGAAAACATCATTCCACCATCCCGCATCACCGTTCATGAGGAATTTGATAATGGGCATCTTCCAAGGTCATGACTACCCTATCTATCGGTATCCTGATTACTCTCCCGATATTATATTTGATATCGGTGCCAATATCGGTGCCACCGCCGTCTATTTTCATGCGGCATTTCCCGGTGCCCAAATTTTCTGCTATGAACCCTCGATACGAAACTTCCATTACCTCGAAAAAAACACGGAGTCTTTTGCAAATATCCACATCTTTCCCTACGGGCTGTATGACAGATCATCAAATTTTCCCATCTACCTCGGGAAGGATCAATGCGCCCAAGACTCTATTTTCCTAAACAACGAAACCACGAATGTCCACGAAACGGCCCGGTTGGTCAGGGCATCCGAAGAATTATCCAATAGGGGAATTCAACGAATTTCCATTCTTAAAATCGATACCGAGGGATGTGAGATCCCTATCCTAAGGGAGTTTGAGATTGCAGGAGGCGGGAATATGCTCATCGACATGCTCTATGTCGAATATCATTCTGAAGAGGATCGACTTAATATTGACAAACTCATGTCAGAACGCTTTCTGCTGCTCTTTTCTAAAGCCACTCAAATTCATAGAGGTAGCATTCTTTATATTTCAAGAACCTTGGCATCGACCTATCCCGAATCAGAATCCCTAAGGATCCAAACACCTTTTTCCTTTAAAGCGCCCCATTGAATGATCATTTTGGGCCAACTTCCTGAGATACACCGTTTCTATGATTAAAATCCTGACCATGTTCGGAACCCGACCGGAGGCCATCAAGCTGGCCCCGGTCATCAAAGAATTGTCCAAATACCCGGACGTCTTTCAATCCATTGTCGGAGTTACGGGACAACATGATCACCTCCTTCAGCAGGTGCTGGACCTTTTCCATATCAAAGCCGATTTCAACCTTGCCGTCATGAGGGATAACCAAAATCTAACCGATCTCACCGCCTTGATCCTTAAGGAAATCGGGAAGATACTTGCCGAAATAGGCCCCGATATCATCCTTGTCCAGGGGGATACAACAACTGTTTTCGCAACTGCGCTTGCTGCCTTTTATCAAAAGATTCGGGTCGGGCATGTCGAGGCCGGCTTACGGACCCAGGACAAATACCAGCCCTTTCCCGAAGAGATCAACCGCCGCCTTACCGACCAGATGAGTGACCTTTTCTTCGCGCCGACAGAGAGGAATCGTCGCAACCTCATGGAGGAAGGCATTCCGGACGAAAAAGTTTATGTCACCGGTAATACGGTCGTGGATGCCCTTCTGCACATATCGGCTTCAGACCGCTCCCCACCTTTGGAGGATCTGCCCGACTTCGAGGGACCGATGGTTCTTATCACGGCCCAGAGGAGGGAAAACTTCGGGGCTACCATTCAGAAGATCTTCCATGCCGTCCGAAAGCTTGCAGATATTTATCATGATGTCCAATTCGTCTATCCTGTTCACCCCAGCCCCAACGTGCGGACCACAGCCCTTAACATGTTGTACGGTCTCAAAAATATCCATCTTATTGAGCCCATGGATTATCTTTAAAAAATGAAAAAGCACAGAATCCAGATAATCTCTTTCTCGGATTTTGAAAGAGATAACAGGCGTAGATTGCGTTGGGGGGATTATTGGTTCAAATATGAACTGAAAAAAGAATTTGAAAAACTCGGTCATATTGTGTGTGATAATAATCCGGATATCTTAATTCACCTATTTGGAGTTCCTATAAATAATTTACCCGAAGCCCCATATAAAATTGTTTGGATTCACAGCCATCCAGACCTTATATCTCCTAAGATATTGGATCAATATGATCAGATTTATTGTTTATCACCAATATTTTTAGAAAAAATAAAAAATTGGGGGTTTCAAGTAAAATTATTAATCGGCGGGACATCCAAGTCGCCGGTAAAATCCCATGTTTATAATGACGTTGTTTTTGTCGGAAATACAAAAGGTCCGACAGGAAGAAAAATAATTCGGGATTTGGGAAACTTAAATAGTTTTCCTTATCGCCTGAAGGTATGGGGAGAAGGTTGGAAGGATATTATACCAAGTAAATTCTATAACGGCATCTATTTTGAAAACCAAAATCTTGGAGGACTATATGCTTCATCATTGGTATCTCTTAATGATCATCATGATGATATGCGAAGCAACGGTTTTATCAACCCAAGGATACTAGACATCCTTGCTAGCGGGGGATTTTGTATATCAGACAATATCATTGGTCTAGAAATGATTTTTCAAGATATTGTGCCAAGGTATAAAACAAATAAAGAGCTGAGGGAATTAATAGATTTCTACATTTCTAATCCTCAAAAAAGGCTAAAAATGGTTGATAGAGGAATAAAAATAGCTTCATCTTATTCCTTCAGCCAAATGATAAAACAGATTTTAAACGACATTGAGTTTCCTAAAACAAGCCAAGAGGGGGTTAGTCTTTTTATGGAAAGAAAGTCACAGTTCGAAACTGTCAAATTGGACCTTGGTTGTGGAAAATTGAAAAGAGAGGGCTTTATTGGTCTGGATGTCAAAGCAATGCCTGGAGTTGACATAGTTTGTGATATCTCTCAAGGTATTCCAATTAAAAATGATTGTGCAGATTATATCATTGCTGACAATTTAATGGAACACATTGGAGATGAATTTATTGATGTAATGAATAATATTTGGGATATTTGTAAAATTGGGGCAATTTTAAAAATTGTCGTTCCAGGTGCTCATACCAGCGCGGCCTTTCAAGATCCGACCCACAAAAGGTTTTTTGTTAAAGATACCTTTGACTATTTTAATATTGATCATGAAAGATGGAAGATTTATGGGTCGTCATATGGCATTAAACCATTTAGAATTCTTTCATCGGGATTACGTAGTACTGATCAGCGCTTTATTGAGGTCGAAATGACGCCAATTAAAGAAAAAAAGGATACATCTGCCAAAATAAAATTTGAAAATCACCAAACAACAGTACCCGAAAAAATGAATAATGGAAATATTGCTAAAAACGTATTGGTATCATTTGGTTTTGTACCTCACTCAACGGCTGCTTATCTTATTCGCGCTCTAAAGCAAAAAGGACAAAACGTTCGTTCATGTGGACCTCTTAATAAGCCATCTTTATTGAAATGTTGGTCAAACCACCAGTTGACGCGATTAGTCCCCCTACATGACATAGTGACTGAATCAGATACATCGATTATTGATGTGATAAATTCATTTCAAGACAATTGGCATCCTGATTTATTTTTATGGGTCGAATCATCAATGAATTATCCTAATTTTCCTAAAGAGATCGGAAAGTTGGATTGCCCTACGGCTGGATATTTTATCGATTCACATACAAAAATCAATTGGCACCTTGAATTTGCGAAACAGTTTGATTACGTCTTTATCGCCCAAAAAGCATATATACACAATTTTATACAAGCTGGATGCAAAAGGGTTTCGTGGCTTCCTCTTGCTTGTGATCCAGAAATCCATGGTAAGCACCAGGTTGAAAAAAGGCATGATATATCGTTTGTGGGAAACTTGTATTCAGGCGTACCTCTTTATCAAAAACGAAATTATCTCTTGAATATTCTTCAAAAAAAATATGATGTTAAAATCGAACAAAAATATTTTAATGAAATGGCTGAGAGTTTCAGTAAAGCAAAATTCGTTTTTAATATCTCAGCAAAAGACGATCTAAATATGCGGGTTTTTGAAGCACTTGCATCAGGCACTCTTCTTTTTACAGATCAGGCAAAAGGTAGTGGTTTAACAGAGTTATTTCGCAATAGAGAGGACCTGATTATTTATAAAAACGAAAACGATTTACTTGAACTCGTCGATTACTATTTATCACACCCTGAAGAAGCGGAAGACATTTCCTCAAATGGGTTAAAAAAAGTAAAGGAATATCATACTTATTCTCATAGAATAGATAATATTATTAAAACGATCGGGAAAACACAAAACGAAACAGAGAAAAACGTAAAGATAATTTCTCCTGTCCCTCATAGAGGCGTATCGAAGTTGCCTGAAAAACAAAAAGCCGAAAAAGACAATATAACTGTTGAATATTCTGGAACTAACTCTAAAACAAACAAATTAAGAATATTGGCCGCATTCGCACATTTCAATTGGGAGGATCATAATCTCCAACCAGCCCTTGAAGAAATTGGAGAAGTGATTAGGCTTAGATGGCCACCATATAACCAATATGACGAAAATTGGCACTTTTCAAAAAAACAATGGTTTAATATCCAATTCTTAAAGGAGATTGTTGAAGCGCATGCGACTAAACCAATCGATGTATTTTTTGGTTATGTATCCGGTCGCCTACTTTTTCCGAGCACCATTAGGGAAATAGAGCGCATGGGTATACCGAGTATAAGCATGTGCTTAGATGATCGCACCAAATTTTTCAGCAGGTTAGAGCCTACAGGTTATGCGGGCATGGTCGATATAGCTAGCTCTTTTTCTTTGTGTTGGACAAGCACTGAGGACGCAATAAAATATTATGAATCAGTTGGTGCACGTGCGATATATCTTCCTGAAGGTGCGAATCCTAAAGTATATAGGCCATTAGAACTTCCTTTCGATATAGATGTATCTTTCATCGGGCAATGTTATGGTGAACGACCAAGAATTATAAAATATTTAGCAGAAAAAGGAATAATAGTAAAAACCTTTGGAAAAGGCTGGCCAAGTGGAACATTACCTGTTGAAGAGATGGTAAATATTTATAATCGGAGCCGGATCAATATCGGATTTTCTGCTGTAGGCGATTCAAGTACTCTCTGCTGCCTCAAAGGACGTGATTTTGAGGTTCCGATGAGTGGTGGGTTATACTTGACTCAATACCATCCCGAGTTAGAAAATGTGTATCATGTTGGAAAAGAAATATTATGTTATCACGATGTTGATGACTTAGCAAAGAAGATTCAACATTCTTTGGCGCATCCTGAAATATCCGAAGAGATTCGAAACGCAGCCTACCATCGGGCTATTAAAGAACATACATGGGTAGATCGTTTTAAAAAAGCTTTTGAAAAAATGGATCTTCCTCACAAAACCGGAATCTCGCACGATATCCATTTACAAGGCACATTAACAAATGAGCCTATTTCTCAATCCGAATTGACTTCAATCATTCAACAAGGTGAAGCATTTTTTTTGTCAGGCCACCTGCGAGAAGCTAAAAAACATTTTGAAAAAGCCTTATCAATCGATCCGAATAATCTTGATGCACTTAACAACCAGGGAGTAATCGCTTATTCTCTTAATGATTTTGATCAAGCGATATCACTACTAAAAAATGCGCTTGCAATTGATAGTAATCACATGGATTCGATTCAAAATCTAGGAAAGTGTTTTGAGACAAAGGACGACTACGGCGAGGCCTTGAAATGGTTTGAAAAGGCTTTGCATATTGGAGGGGAATCGACGAAGATCCTAAATCATATTGGGAATTGCCATACCCAAGCTAACGACCTTGAAAATGCCATTAAGGCCTATGCCTCTTCCCTCCGATTGGACGGAAGTCAGGATGTCATCAAACGACTCCTTACGGGACTCGAATCAGCCAACCGTGCCTTGATCTATCAGACTGTCTATAGCGATTGGGAGGCCCAGGGCAGACCCGTTCCTCCTCCCGATCTCGTGAAACAGGAGATCGTCAGGTCATACGCCCAACGGTTTTCCCCCCGTATTCTAATCGAAACGGGAACCTATCTCGGGGCAATGGTTTACGCCATGAAAGATTCCTTTAAGGAGATCTATTCCATTGAATTGGATCATGAATTAGCTCAGAGGGCCAAGGAGCTGTTTTCCCCTTGCGATCATATCCATATCATTGAAGGGGACAGCGGGCATTGCCTTTCCGCTCTCCTTTCTTCTATTGAAAAGCCTTGTTTGTTCTGGCTGGACGGCCATTATTCCGGAGGCATTACGGCGAAGGGCGAGTGGGAAACGCCAATTATGCAGGAACTGAAATGCATTTTCGATCATCCGGTCCGAAATCATATCATTCTTATAGACGATGCCAGGTGCTTCACGGGAGAACAGGACTACCCTTCCCTCGAAAAATTGAAGTCCACTGTTCTCCAAAGGGACCCGGACCTCAATGTTGAGTTAAAGGATGATATCATCAGAATCCATAAAGTCATTGAAAAGACTCTGACCGTTTCTACTCATGAACGAGCTGGCACGGAAAGATTGAGCGAAGAATATAGGGAGCACGTCGAAAACAAGAAAAACCATCAATGGTCCGCGCCTTTCACGGAGGTCCTGCTGCGTCTTTTTGAAAAATACGGCCCCGAACTAGGGGAACTCAAGGAGATCGAAAGGTATCGTCACGACACCCGCCGTTTTCCGACATCTGGCCAATATGATCTCTTCGAATCCCAGGTCCTTTACATGATTCTCAGAGACAAAAAACCGGAAAACGTAATCGAATTTTCTTCCAATTGTGGCTATTCAACCCTGTTCATTGCTTCGGCACTGCGCCGAAACAATACCGGACACCTTCACTCTTTTGAAATTGTGCCGGATTTTTCCCGAATCGCACAGAAAAACGCTGAATATTTCGGATTGAGGGATCGCGTCACCTTCAATATCGGAGATATCAAGGAAACCTTGGAACCCTATATAAGGGAAAGGCTGCGAAGGCCCCCCGATCTTCTGTTCATTGACAGCGATCATTCCTCCGGGTTTGCCCGGTGGTATGTCCGGAACCTTTTTCCTTTATTGCGAGTGGGGACCCTCATTCACATTCACGACATGCTTCCACCGGATAACGATCTACTCATTCAGAACGGTCCAAAGGTTAATACATGCCGGTTATCGGGGGAGAACATCGTTCTTGAAGAGGCCCTGCGAAAGGGAAGCTACGTTTACGACCGGGAATATATTTATTTGCACGATTTAACCTTCCGAAATGATGCATGGGTGAATGCCGTCAGAAATGTCTATCCTGACTTTGTCCCCTACAGACAGGGCAAGGCGGAGGTTGTTCGAAGAATGAACAGAGAGGGGGTTTTGACCGAATGGAATGCCACCCTGTGGTTCAGGTATGTGAAACCATTGCCTGTTGATCACGCGGAATTCACGGAAAGCGCCTGCTGGAGCGACCTGAGCGCCCATGCTCGCGGATCGAGAGAAGACCCTGCATTGTACCATCAGTCCCGTCACGAGAGGTATTTTTATGTCTTATGAGGCCCTGATCACGAATCTGGCTCATTTCATACACTATCTCGAGATCCGGAAACCTGCCCTGTTGAAACACCCGGGTTTCATTCAATACGTGAATGATTTCGAGGCCTATATCCATACACCGGGCGCCGAGTCAAGGGTGGATTTCCGGCCGTGCCTTGACGATAAAACCGTTGAGACCCCCCTTGACAAATACTACTTCTACCAGGACACCTGGGCAGCGAGAAAGATCTTTGAATTGGCGCCGGCAAAGGTCGTCGACATAGGTTCAACGGCCCTTCTTGTCGGGATTGTTTCCCAGTTTGTCCCCACGATAAGTATCGATGTAAGGCCTCTGCCGGTTTCCTTGGATGGACTCACATGTCGAAAAGGTTCAATCGCGGAACTCCCCATTGAAGACAATTCAATCGAATGCCTGACGACTCTGTGTGTCATCGAACACATCGGTCTAGGTCGATACGGCGACGATTTGGATCCTCTGGGTAGCATCAAGGCCTTCAAGGAAGTTGGCCGTGTCGTTAAGCCCGGAGGACACCTCCTGTTTAGTGTGCCTTTGAGTCAAAAATCCGGGCTTTCCTTCAACGCCCACAGGATCTTTTCAAAGACGCAAATTCTCGATTATTTGCATTCCTTCTCACTCTGGGAGGAGATCCATCTCTTCCCGGAGCCGGGGGATGAAAAACAAATGGAAAGACTTCAAGATTTTCAGTTTTGCGTTTGGTGTGCCCACATGAAGAAGAAGGAGGTTCCTGAGCGATAGCATGCCGACCCGTTCTTTATGCATGATTGTCAAGAATGAGGAAAAACACCTCCCCCGGTATCTGGAGAGCGTTAAAGGCTGAGTGGATTGGAAAGCCGTTGTGGATAAAGTTTCAACCGGTAGTGCGGTGGACATAGCGGAAGAGCATAAAATATGAGTTTACTGTATTTTGCGCCGTATTTTGAAACCGTTTTTTCTTGCTCACAGAAGGAAATAGGATCGTGCCAAGCCATTTAGTAGCCCCCAAGCTTCCTGACAGATTTTCGATGAATAGTCTCGAAGCAAATATCGCAGCCCTGAGCAAGCACCAGCCGAAACTTGTTCGCAGGATGTCATGGCCCGTGAATAGCTCCCATACTGTTTTCGGAGATAATGGTAAGGTAGGTTATCGACTGCACTCGTCAGAATATGAGCTGTCTTTGTCCGAGGATCAACTGAAAACCATTTTTTCTGAGGTAGGAAAGGACAGGGATATCTTTGTGTTTGGTGTTGGGCTTGGAGAAGTGGTTGATTTCTTGGTAGACCGCTTCTCAGACAGAAAAATCGTAGCATGGGACAGGGACCCGTGGCTGATGCGGCTTTTCCTAATGCAGAGGGATTATTCAAAGCTTCTCTCATCAGGAAATCTCAGGCTTTACATGTGCGGGGACCTGATTAACCTTATCCCCCAAATCAGGGATTATAATAGGGTCCGGCATCCCCTCCTAAAAAAGATTTATCATAATGAAGCCGGTCTTGTCCCTTCCGGTGTTGGAAGCAAAAGAATACTTATGAACACAGGCGGTCTTTTTGTTGACGACATAGCGGATTCGTTCAAAGAATTGGACTATACCCCATTCTATCTCGATCTGAACTCAATCAGCATCGAGGAAATAGAATACGCCATCATTCAATTGATGCCGGCCTTTGTTTTCAGCGTGAATTACCCTAACGGCCTATCTGAGGTATGCAAGAAGTATTCACGGACGCTGCTTTGCTGGGAGATCGATCCCTCCATCGAGGTGCCCAGAGTCCTCCCTGAAAAAAACGAAAAGGCGCATATCTTTACTTACCGGAAAAAGGGCATCAAGGACTTTTTATCATCGGGATTTGATCATGTTGAATACCTACCCCTTGCAGCTAACATGAAGAATAGAAAACCAGTCACTCTCAACGAACATGAAAGGCAGCACTATTCATCCCCCCTTTCCTTTGTGGGCAGCAGCATGCTCGAACAGGCCGAGCATCACAAAGAAACACTCATTAGTGTTTACAGGGACTACTGCCGGAACCATACAATACCCTTTGATCAAGAACATAACCCTTTCACACAGGTTTTAGCTATTCAAAGCCGGGATTTCTCCAGGTATCAAATCCCGGATCTGGCCCAGGATCTCCTTGAAGATTTTCTCGACTTTTTTGGTGAGACCATGCCCCACCATTTGGACCCTATCATGCTCCTGGCTGAGACCGCCGCCTCCCGAAAACGGCTTTCCTACCTTTCCGGACTGGGGAGTCTCGGCCTCAAGATATGGGGCGATGGGAGTTGGAAGCAAGCCGAGGTTTCAGGGGCGAGATACATGGGACCGGCCGGCCACAAATCAGAAATCAACAAGGTTTACAGCGGAACCCTAATTAATTTGGATATCAGTCGAATCTACCAGATGGACATGATCAATATGCGTGTTTTCGACATCATGGCCTGCGGCGGACTTGTCTTTGCCGAATATTCCGAGGACCTCAATGAATTGTTCGAACTGGACAAAGAGGTCGTCGCCTACCGCACATCTGACGAATTGGTCAGGAAGGTTAAATATTATCTGGAAAATCAGGACGAAGCTAAAGAAATCGCTCAAAAGGGAATGATGTCCGTACTGGAAAGACACACTATTAGACAGCGTGTCGAGTATATACTTGAATCCGAAGTGTTACAATAATAACCCCCACGCTCAAACAAGGTATTTGATTCCGGATAACTCATGCATTACCTACAAAAAAATTTGATGATCCTTGAGCAGAGAAAACCCTCTTTAGCCGAGCAAATAGCTCGCCATGAGGGTACGCACAAATTTCTCGTCGTGAAAAGCAGAAGTGGGCTTCCAACTCTACTGACCCTTGACAACAAAGGAAACCCAAAATTCCTTCATTCCCCACAGGACCCCTCCCTTGAGGCTCAAAGCCTTCTTGAAGGCTATGACTTCAGGGAAGAGGATGGTAGCATCCTCTTTGGCCTGGGGTTGGGTTATCTTGCAAAGAAAATCGCCGGGGCAAAGGCCTCCAATCATGTCCTCTATGTGGTTGAGGGCTCAGTTGAGATACTAAAACTGGCTGTGACCCATATGGACCTTTCAGACATTCTTTCCAACAAGAATATTCACTTATTCGACGCTGATTCTCCATCTGAAATCACAGATCATTTTCAGGCGATTCAATCCAAGGCCATTACGGGCAGGATACACAAACTCTCTATTCCTCACTTAAGAAACCTTTGTTCAGAAAAATATGATGAGATTGATAAACAGATTGATAGGCATATCAGATCCCTTCAATTGAGTTATAGAACCTTTAACGGCACCAAAGAACGGCGACTTGACAATGTCTTTCACAACATTCCTTTCCTACAGGAATCATTCCCCATTGATCATCTGGCGGATACCCTCAAAGATAAACCTGCGCTGGTGATAGCAGCGGGCCCCTCTCTGACAGGGGAAATTCCGACCCTAAAAAAGTGTGCCGGGAATGCATTCATCATCTCGGTGGATTCTGCTTTGAAACCGCTGCTTGATAACGGCATCAGGCCGAATGTGGTTGCCACTTGTGAATCTCATGCTTCAAAACTGGAAAAAGTAGCGAATATCTCGGAAGGAGTGTTAAGTGACATCTCCCTTGTTTTCAGCCTTGATGCGAATCCCGAATTTGTGGAGCGATTTAAAAGGAAATTCATCATTAATGTCCAGGATTCGCTGTCAAGCTGGTTCGTAAATATAAATCGCGAGGTGACGACTTTTCCAAACATTCAAACGGTGTCTAAACTAGGTTTTTTAACGGCAAGGCTCATGGGCGCTGATCCTATTATCCTCGTGGGTCTTGACCTGTCCTTTCCTTTAGATCGTGAACACGCAGAGGGCAGCCCCCGCACATGGAAGATCGACTTTGAAAATTATGATTTTATCTGGGTCCCGGACAATAGCGACGGCAAGGTGAAGACAATTGAAAGTTTCATATCCATGATCCATTCCCTGGAACAGGAGATAGTAAATACCAAGGCCCGTTGCATCAATGTGTCAAAATTCGGTGCCCTCTTCAAAGGCGCGGAATGGATGCCTTTGGACAAGGCACTAAACCTGGGCAACAGGGACACCGATACCGATGTCGATGCCTCTTTCCTGGCGATCTTGACCGGAATTCCGATTCCTGATTCTCTCCATTCAAAAACAAGATACTCGGATGCACTTTCCTGGATGCTGGAACAAATAGACGGTCTTATCGAAGTGTGCAGAGAGGCACCGCTTCCTGATGTATCGCCTGAATCTGATGAAATCCACGCCCCATTCCACAAAGATGCCATAGCGACGCCGAGAAAATCTTATGAATCCGCCTTTGCATACCGGGATGTCCTGGATATCCTGACGGATTATATGCCGCGATATATGACTCATTGTTCAGGGTCATCACCTGCAAACGGCCCTGATCCAAAACGTTTCCTTCTTTTCTTTCAAGAACTCAACGACTTCCTGCCTCTCCTAAAGGCGCATTGCCGTGAGGCCTTGTCAACGCTCCGGGCGCAATAGAGCCGTCTTCTATTCAATGAAACCACGAATCTTACTCGTTCTTCCCCTGACCGGCGGATCTCTCATCGTGGGGATGCATGTAGCCGATGCGTTGATGCAAATGGAAGATATTGATTCTGAGATATTCCAAACACAACCGCTATACGATCTCTACACAAGGAGCTTTCGGCATCTATCGAATGAAACGGCAACCGGCAGAACCATCTTAGCGCACATTAACCTAGCCGCGATGGGGAAAGTTGTTGATTTTAAACCTGACTTGGTTTTGGTAATGGCACTCGCTCCGATAACCCCATGGTTTATTGAACGTGTTAAAGAGTTAGGTGCCATTATAGCCCATTGGTATATTGAAAATTTTCGCTATTTCCCTCAAAATCCAATTGTACCAAAATGGCAAACTATTGTTCCCTACTATAATTACTTCTTTACGGTACAAAAAGGAGACTTTTTAGAGGGTTTGAAATCTAAAGGGGTGAATAGCCATTACCTTCCAACCGCATGCAACCCCAGACTTCATAATATAATAAAAGATACTTCACCATTTTCTTCAAAATATTTCTCTGATATCTGCTTTGTAGGTTCACCTTATCCTAATCGGATCGAATTATTTGAACATCTTACTGAATTCAACATATCCTTATGGGGACCGGGTTGGTCTGAATTTGCGGAACTTAGGTCGTCTGCTCAAGGCGATGGGACCTTAATCAACTATGATGAGGAATCAAAAATCTTAAATGGTTCGAAAATTGGCTTAAATATACACTCTACTCTTTACCAGGGCACGATGATTGAACGATGCGATTTCTTGAATCCCAGAGTATTTACCATTGCAGCATGCGGCATCGCTCAACTCGTAGATGATCAGGATCTTATTAAAGAAGTATTTGAATTAGAAAAAGACATCATAACTTACAATAACGTTGAAACATTAAAATCTCAACTCCGCTATTTACTTAACAACAATGAGGTGAGGGAATCGTTGGCCAGATCAGCTTACATAAAAGTGATGGAAGAACATACATATGATCATAGGATTAGAGAAATGATGCACATTGTAAACCTTACTTAATATTGTCCTAAAACCATCATTTTATGGAAACAGTAAAGAACTTGATATGCTATTGCAGATTAAAATCACATTCGCTTCACCTGTTAGGCATTGGAATGATGGGACATCGTATTTTTGTTTCTTTTCGAATTTGATGCGATATGAATGGTATGAAAACTATGAATAAATTTATAGAAAAACCGACATATTACCCCCAAATGTTTGAAGTCAACAATATTGAAGAAGCAAAGCGAATTATTTTAACACCTGAAAATAGAATAAACACAAAGGAACGATGGCAAAAGGAGACACCCTTTACGGTGAACCAGATTATTGATCTTTTAAAACCTGACAAAAATTCGATATTACTCGACTATGGCTGTGGCATAGGCCGGCTGGCTAAAGGTCTAATACAGAAAGTAAGCTGCAATATTCTTGCAATTGATATAAGCCTAACAATGCGCCAGCTTGCACCAGCTTATGTCAATTCGCCTTTATTTTCGGTTTGCACTCCCGAACTGGCAGATATTATGGTAGCAAACGGCCTTTCTGTTGATTCCGTATATTCTGTTTGGGTGCTGCAACATTGCTATGATCCGATTCAGGATCTGTTGAGAATTAAACGGGTGCTTAAAACTGGTGGATATTTTTACATTTTAAATAATCTCTTTCGAGCGGTCCCTACGGATAAAGGTTGGATTAATGATAATATCAACATAATAGATATTCTTAATCAGTTATTTAAAGAAGTTTGGAGCTCGCCGATACCAGAATGGCTTATTTTTCAAGATGCTCCAAGGTTAACATTTCAAAAGGTTTTCCAAAAAGAGTTGTAAATTCAACTAGTCATAAGGTTCCATTTTTTTGGTTAACACAAAATCATATTCAGCGAGGATGTTCAGGGCTGAGTTGCATAAGCCTTAATTAACATGAAGGGTACTCCGAAGATCAGCATCGTTGTCCCCACCTATAACCGGGACCACTTAATCGGCGACTGTATCGAGTCTATCCTGTCTCAGACCATGACGGACTTCGAGATCATTGTCGTTAGTGATGGTTCCACTGACAATAGCAGACAGGTCGTAGACCAATACCGTGACACTCGAATCAGGTTTTTTGAGAAAGTGAATGGCGGCCAGTCATCCGCTCGTAACTTGGGCATTATGAAATCCAAGGGGAAATATATCTCTTTTTGCGATGATGACGACCGTATTTATCCTGATCACTTGATAACACTATCTAACCATTTGAACACCAATGAGGACGTGGGATTGGTCTACTCTGATGCTATTTGGATCTGTAAAGACGGATCAAAAGAGCCATATGTGGTATTTTCACAGGATTTCGACAAGAAAAGCCTTGAAAACTACAACTATATCACCACGCAAACGGTGATGTTCAGGAGATCATGCCTGGACAAAACCGGCCTTTTCAACGAGACGCCGATCCTTAGAAATGGGTTGGAAGACTGGGAATTCTTGTTGCGGCTTTCGGATCGTCATGCCTTTGCCCATATTAGAAAGGTTACTGGCGAATATACGGTCCACGGAGGGAACTCGTTTCATCCCAAGTCTGAATACGATTACGCCAAGGCCTTCTTTTTTGTACGCACACACAGGTTTGGGCATTTGCTTTCCAGTTACGGCCCTTCTCTCTTTGACCATGTGGATCACATGTATCCGTTCCACCTGGTCCAGTGTTACCTGAACGTGGGGAGTTTTGACGGGGCCGTACAAATGGCGTTCAACCTCTACGACCGGTACAAGCAGTACTGTCATGTCAAAAACAGAATGCCCATTACCGAACTTGTGATACTTTTTTCGCTCGGCATAAGTCACTTTGCCACTGCCTGTAGAGAAAAGGCCAAGGTATTCTTTGATGGCATTACTAGCTTCGCCGTCTATGAATCGATTCAACCCCAGTTTAATGCCTTTGTCAGTCAGTATGTCAGCCAGACATGCCATCCGGAACTAAAAGGCCTCTTGTGCCATTCTTTCCGCCTAGTGCCGTAGGGTGATCTATGGATTTGGTTTCCATCACCGAAACCGTCAATTTCAAGAATCCTATCTATGGTGAAGGGGTCCTGACCGAAGGTAGGACCTATTATACCTACAGCCAGTTTGCGCGGGAGACGGCGAGGCGGGGCCTGGGACGGATCATCGAAAAAAACGGGCTGGCCGTCACGCATTTTCGACCCTCCCACTTAAGTGGCCCGGAGTCCATTAAGAAAATACTCCTTATGTTTGCAGGCGGTCTCGGCGACGCTGTCACCATAGGTACGGTACTCCCTGAGGTTATGAGAAAACATAGCATTGCCTTTGATATCTGTGGTGACAGGATCAAATGGGATGCCATATTTAAGCCGATGGGGCTTGACGCAGAGTATGTCCCATATCCCCCCGATATGGAGACGCTCTCACACTATGATGCGGTCCTAACCGATGTTTCCGAATTCTTCCATTCAAATGATGGATTGAAGTCGTCTCCGATTATTCAGTTATGTCGAGGCCTTGGGGTAAACTCACAGGATTTGATGCCCAGCTATCAGATTCCTGAGGACATGAGAAATAGATTGACTCTTTTCCCTGCCGATAGAGTCAGAATTGGCGTCAACTTCGATTCCAACGGGCTCGTCAAATCCTACCCAGAAAGGCTTCAGAGAATTCTTCTGCAAGGATTGAGACGAGTCGGATTTGATGTTTATGTCCTCGGGGTCAGGAGGGACCAACAGGAAAGATACGATTCTGGAGGCATCCAGGATTTGAGAAGCAAGACTACGATCCCTGAATTGTCGGCAATTCTGAGACATATGGATATCGTATTGGGAGTTGACTCTTTCATTATTCATTTAGCCAATCTCTTGGGAGTATCTACCACAGTGCTTCTCTCCACCACCACACCAGCCTACTTTGAATGGCATGAACATATTACCTGCCTGGCAAGCATGCTGGGATGTGCACCTTGCTTTGAGGTGTTTAATGAATGCCCTAGAGGCTATCCTGAATGTCACGCTTTCTATCACGAGAGCATAAGACCGGAAATCATATTGAGATTTGTGGTCAAAAAGGTTGCTGCTTTATATTCTGATGTACAGACTAGCTGCTGATTTCCCATGCTGAGCGGCCGGACATTACTCCCGGATGTAGGCCATCCAGGGCAAATGCTGTTATCCACTCGCAATGCGGCTTTACATTCATAAGATACAGAAGGCTTTCTCCTGGAAGTCGGTTTAATGTTTCAATTGTCCATGCCTAAAACTCAGCCAATGATATCCCTCTGTATGATTGTTCGAAACGAAGAAAGATACCTGGCAGATTGTCTGGAATCAGTGAATGACTTCGTTGACGAAATGATAATAGTGGACACCGGCTCCACGGACCGAACCGTTGAAATCGCCCAAATCTTCGGGGCCAGAGTCTATCATCACCTCTGGGAAAATGATTTCAGCAAACACCGCAACCAGTCCATCGGCTATGCAAAGGGTGACTGGATCCTGTGGATGGATGCAGATGAACAGTTGGAACCGGATGGGGGAAAGGTCCTTCGGAAAGCGATTGCAAATACGGACGCTGACAGTCTCATGGTGACCATGGTCTGCTATTTCGAAAACCGGACAAGGCAGTCCTGGAACAACTCCATTAAACTCTTCCGAAACGGTTTAGGCATTCATTTCGAGGGTTTTGTTCACAACAGGGTAGTTGGATGCAAAAGTACGGGATTCTGTCCTGTAAAAATTTATCACTTCGGATACGACATAGATCAAACCAGTGTGAGGAAAAAATTCCAGCGCACAGGCAGCCTTCTCCGAAAGGCCATTCATGAAGACCCCCTGAACTTCAAACACCATCACGATCTGGCTGTCGCCTTTTCAAGCGTTCATCGGTTTAGAGAAGCCGTTTATGAAGGGCTCACAGCCATAAGACTCCACAAAGAACAGGGGGCTTCCGATCCCAACATCCTGTGGACGTATTTTGTGGTGGCCTCTTCCTATTACAACCTTCAGATGTGGGACGAGGCAAAGTCCTTTGCACAAGAGGCTGTTTCCATCAACCCTGACCATTTTGATTCTTTTTTCGTGCTCGCTTCCGTGTATGCCGCTCAAAAGGACATGAAGAGATTCCTGGAGGCATACGATCGATTTGACGAACTTGCGAAAAAATACAGCGAGAAACCTGAACTAATGACGGGGCTGGTTGTAAACAAGATCGACGAGAAATGGCGATTGGATTTGGAGTACGGGACCCTTCTCTTGGAAAACGGCTCCACAGAAGAAGCCGCAAAAAGACTGCAAGAGGCAGCCGGACAAGCTTCGGCACCCCCAGT
This sequence comes from Deltaproteobacteria bacterium, assembly GCA_016930795.1. GTDB lineage: Bacteria > Desulfobacterota > DSM-4660 > Desulfatiglandales > HGW-15 > JAFGFY01. The sequence goes on along the minus strand of JAFGFY010000154.1, from coordinate 9,543 downwards.
TGCTTTTCGATTGGCAACCGTTGCCTGTAGAGAGAGAGGGTATCCGGACTTGGCGAAGATATTCCTCCAAAGAGCCGAGGAAGCCGGCCTCGAGACTCAACTGGTAGAGTTTGAAAGGGCCCTGATTCAAAATACCGAAGGCAACCGTGCTGGCTATTTAGTCACAATCCACAGGCTTCTTGGAATGGAAGTGCCGGAGCCCCCGGAATTCATGCATGTCCTTGGCGTGGAGGCACTCAAGATCGGGGAGCTTGCCGCGGCCGAAAAACTGTTGACCGGCGCCATCCAAAGGGCCTACGAAAATGCCGGGATCTTCAATGCTTTGGCTCTCGCTTGTAAATATCTAGACAAATGGGATGAAGCCGTTCAATGGAATCAGCGCGCCCTTGAGCTGGATGAAAAAAACACAGATGCCCTCAGCCATCTTGGACATCTCCATTATGATCGGAAGGAGTGGGAATCGGCCAAGACTTATTATATGAAGTCGCTATCCATCGACGGTTACCAGAGAGATCCCCTTTTCAGGCTTTCCCTGTTGGCCCTGATGGATCAGGACCTAGAGCAATGCATATCATATTGCGACCGTCTGATGGCCGAACTGGATATTCCACGAAACAGGGTCATCGGAAACCTTGAGAATATAGCCATGATTTACGATGAGATAGGCGAGGCTTTTTCCAAGTCCGGGGAAAAGCTGCTTCACCTTGAAGCCTTGAGTTTTTCAAAATGCCTTAGGGGACGTTGACCGAGTCGTAAGGGAGACAATGAATAAGGTACGGTTCGATGTTAGTCCCACCGGGTTAAGCGATTATCGAACAAGAGGGGCCTCAAAGGGCATTACAAATGACCGATAATATGGTTTGGATGATTATGCCGACGGGCACGACCCACGGCTGGGGAATGTGTGGGAAATACCTCGCGCTAGAAATGTCGCAACTGACAAAAGTGCGTTTTATTACTGATAATATCGAAAGCGAAAGAGAAAACAACAGGGTCCATTACGAGCGTTTATCGGAGATCCACACACATCTTGAACATATTGGTAGTCTCCTTGGCTCTCAGGGTCTGTACAAATTAGGCGAACCCCTGCTTCAAGCCATCCAGAGCGCCGACCTCAAGCCCTGGCACATCAAGGCGAGGGCGCCCAGGGTGGTGGGTTATACGTTTTTTGAGAAAACAACACTCAAAGAAGAAGACATATTTCGGGCGAGGGAATACTTCGATTGGATGGTCGCAGGGTCCACCTGGTGTGAAGAAATCCTCAAGGAGCACGGTTTTGCGCGGAGTTCGACGATCATTCAAGGTGTTGACGCCGACAGGTTCCATTCCGGATATTCCGAAAAAAGACGGTGCATGGATCACTTTGTCCTCTTTTCGGGTGGAAAAATTGAGTTCAGGAAGGGCCAGGATCTCGTTATACGTGCCTTTAAGGTTTTGCAAGACAAACATGACGATGTGCTGTTGGTTAATGCCTGGTACAACATGTGGGATGAATCTGTGATGACCATGCAGATGTCTCCTTACATTACGTTCGACATGCCTAATGGAGATTATTTCCATGCAATTAACTCCCTCATGCATGCCAATGGCATTGACCCTCAAAAGGTTGTGACGTTGCCCCCCCAACCCCATACTCAAATGCCTGCGCTATATAGGGATACGGATTGCGGTCTCTTTCCCAACCGGTGCGAGGGTGGGACCAATCTTGTTCTGATGGAATATATGGCCTGCGGTAAACCGGCCATAGCATCCCTTTCCTCTGGACATAAAGATATCCTTAGAGAAGACAACTGTATCCCGATCCGTTCCATGGGAAAGATTGCTATTAAGGATGCTGAAGGAAAGGTTATCCGAGAATGGGACAACCCTGGTATCGATGAAGTCATAGATAGATTAGAGTGGGCCTATCAAAACCGGGATTCTCTGAAAAAGATTGGCAGGGCAGCGGGAAGATCAATGGAGACCATGACCTGGGAAAGGGCGGCGAGAGGATTTATGGACTTGATGACGGAATAATTGTCATGCGTTTCCTATGCGTTAACCAACCTGCAAGGGCTGATATCTTCGGTCAGCGCTATCAGTTGAAGCCCATAGACCCCTGTATCGCCAATATCGAAGACATCCTCGTCACGGATAATTTTTCAGCGTCAGAACTACTGTCAAGGCACAAGGAGGTCCTTGTCGAGGTCAGTTTCGATACAGAGAATCTTAAGGGCTATCCACGGATTGTAAATCGCTTAAGCGACCTTGAGCCTGGCGGCAGGATTCTCATCATACGCAACGGCGGTATTGGAGACCATATAATGCTTCTTCCCGCACTGCGCGTGTACAGAGAAATGTTCCCGACTGATTCCAAAATCTGGCTTGCCACACAAAAAGAAAAACACCCTCTTTTTTACAACAATAGTAATATAGATCAACTTTATTCCCTGCCGTTGCGATTGAATGCTCTACTGAAAGCCGATTATCTCGTCGATTTTTCCAGCAGAGACGACTGGTATGACCTGACCCGTCTGCATATGACAGACAGTTATTTGAATTACTTTAAGATTGATTATAGGACGATCAAGGATAAGACACCTGAAATAGCATGGGATCGAGGCAGGTCGCCCAGGATTTCCAATTTGTTTGATGTTGTCAGGAAATCTAACCCGCACAAACCTCTGGTATTGTTGAACTGGAAGGCGAGCAACCGCCTCAGGGACCTTCCTCCTGAAAAAGTGCTTTTCCTGATCAAGAAGGTCGATGATGTGCTGTTCGTGGTGGCTCAGTCGAAAGAATTTTCAGAGGATACTGCTAAGCTTGTAAAAAAGTATGGGAATAGGATTTTCGACTGTAGTCCTGAGATGGGGTCTCTTGAAGATTACATGGCCGCCGTAGCCAACTGTGATGCTGTTGTTTCGACAGACACGGCTGCGGGCCACCTGGCCGAAGCCCTTGGGAAACCGAGCCTTGTTATTTATGGCCCGGCCAGGGATGACCTATGGATCAGATACCATGACGGGGCATACCCTGTCCGGGCAGAGTATTCTGGAAAAACCTGTCAAAGCCCTTGCGGCCTTACAAAGAACACAGAGGATGGGTGCCCTGAGGCGATCTTGTTGGGCAGTTCATTCAGTCCTTGTTTATTATCTATAACCGATGAAAGGATAGAATCGGCTTTCATAAAAATCATGGAAAGCATCTATTGAAGATGGGAGGAGATCCGATGGAACAACCCTCTATTTCGGCATGCATGATCGTGAAAAACGAAGAGAAACTGCTTCCACTCTGTCTCAGGAGTATAAAAGATTACGTGGATGAAATCGTCATAGTGGATACGGGTTCTACTGACAATACGGTTTCCATTGGAAAATTGTTTGGAGCGCGCATGTATCATCACCCTTGGGAGCACAATTTCAGCAAGCATAGGAACCAGTCTTTTGGCTATGCCCGTGGAGATTGGATCTTGTATATTGATGCAGATGAAGAATTACTCCCTGGAAGCCGCAAAGCACTCCGAGAAGCGGTGTTGGCCGACGACGATGTTGATGCGATAACCGTCGTGCTTGAGTGCATATTTGATGAAGGTGGGTCAATTGCACACAACAATGCTATACGGGTATTCAGAAATCACCGGGGATTACGGTATAAAGGACGGGTGCACAATTATATCGTAGGCGTCAAGAAGGCAATATGTGCTCCGATACATATTTTTCACCATGGATACAACCTTGATAAAGAAAGGATGAGTCGCAAGTTCAAACGGACAACCGAACTCCTCAAAAAAGATATTGAAGAGGACCCAACCAATCCCCGGCCACATCACTTCTTGAGTGCGTCCTATCTTTCTGAAAATATGTTCACAGAGGCTGCTGAGGAAGCCTTGAAGGCCGCGAATCTCTACGAGAAAAGAAACGCCCTTTCTCACAATTACTTGTGGTCATTGTACATCGCCTCGTCGGCCCATTTTCACCTGGGGGAGATTGAAAAAGCGGAAAGCCTGGCAAAAAAGGGAGTGGAAGTCTACCCGAACCATGTTGATTCGTACTACATGCTTGCCCTTGTTGCTTATGCAAAGAAAGATCGAAAAATCTTTGAATACCACATGAAGCGGTATTTGGAAACGAAGCATTCCTTTGCAAAGGAGCCTGCACGGTTCGGGGAGCTAGTGCACAATACTTTTGGATCAGAGTGGCTGCTTTATCTATTCAAGGGTTTTTTTTGTATGGATGAGGGAGACGAAAACAAGGCACAAGAAGAACTTAAAAGAGGCCGGGAACTTTGCCCGGACATGGTTCTATATTGCACCAAGCTTGGAACTTATTTCAAACTATCAGGGAAGCTGCCACAAGCTGAGGCCCAATACCTCAAGGCTTTGGAGCTGCGCCCGGAAGATACTCGTGCCATGTGGCTCATCTCAGAGGTGTATGAAGAACTTGGCAGGACCGTGGATCAGATCACCTGGCTTAAAAAACTCGTTAAGCTCGCCCCCGAGTTCCCCAATGGCCAATTTGCCCTGGGGTTGGCCCACATGCGTCTTGGAAACCTGGAACGTGCCTTTGCGCTTTTCAGAGATGTTCAGGCCATGGACCCTGAGAATCAAGAGGCCAAAATCAATGAAGCCCTCTGTTTAGGGGGAATGAGAAGGTGCGAAGAGTCCATTCAAGTATTGAAAAAGGTAATTGCCTCAACCGATTCCCAACGACTGGCTGTTCTTTCTAATCTAGGTCATTGCTATTACGAGACAGGAGAACGTGACCTTGCGATAGATTCTTTTCATAGAATGGCCGATCTTGATTCCAGAGCCTTGGAGCCGCCAGTCTATTTGTCGATGCTTCTGTTGGAAAATAAGGATATTGAAGGCTGTGTCACGCAGTGTAACCAGCTTCTATCGCTTCTGGGTGCGCAGGTGAATATCGTCCTTAACAGTGTGGCGGATTTGGGGGAGCAATATCTCAAGGCCGGAAGATTATTGGTACGTTCTCATGGTCAAAGCGGTCTGGGCAAGATCTGTTTTGATATAAGTGTGATGCTTGGTTACAACACTCCGGAGGCTATTGCCGAAATAGGAGCCACCTTGATTCAGGCCGGCGAGACGGGCGCGGGTGTTCAATTGTTGGGAAATGCCTTTTCCATGGCTCCTCAAAGCAGAAAGGTTAAGACTGTGGTTACAGAGGCGATAAAACACCTCGAAGAAATGACCGTTTCGTAAGAGACAACACTCTTCCCTCACAGAACCTTAAGTTAAAGTTTCCATTCCATGTTGCCGATAAAATAATGCGAGGCAAGATGAATGGAAAGGAGGTGAATGGATTTAGAAGATTATTCAATGAGTTAGCGATTGACAACCCCCAACCTGCTTGGCAGGGATGGCAAGGTAAGCCGAAAGCTGAAGGCTCCAAGCTCAAGGCAAAAAAACTTGTTAGTCACTAATGACCCTGTTGAAACAAAATTGGATTTCACAGAGCAGGCAAATGACCCCGCAAAGGGCCTATGGCTAAACGCGGCAGGTCAGTGACTAATGACCAAGAATCAAGGAGGATAAGACAATGGGATTAAGAATTCAGAACAATATCGCAGCGCTCAACGCCCACAGACAGTTAACTATATCTGATAGTGGGCTTAGCAAGTCTCTGGCAAGATTGTCATCCGGTTATCGAATCAACAGCGCAGCCGACGATGCCGCGGGGCTCTCTATCTCACAAGCCTTCAGGGCAGACATAGCCAGCTTTAAAGTGGCATCAAGAAATACCACGGAGGCGTCTGCCTTGCTGCAGGTGGCTGAGGGCGCCATGGATCAGATCGGAAACATGTTGACCCGGTTGAAGGAGTTGGCCACCCAGGCTTCATCTGCCAATGCTGGCTCCAACCTGGACAAGATTAACTCAGAAGCTACTAAGCTGATAGCAGAAATTGACAGAATTGCCGATTCGACAGAATATGCAGATACCAAGCTCATCAACGGTTCCTATGGCGTAACCATAAATACTTCCACCACCGCAGCATTTGGGAGCTCAGGATTAGGCTTCGTGGGGATTTCCGGGATGAAGGCCGGCGAGACCTATGGCATTGACACAACGGCCGCGGGGACCATGACCGTCACGACCGGTGAGATTTCAGAAACGGTTTACTTCACAGCTCCCACAGGCAGCAACACCACTGACGTCAATATTGCTTCTCTAGGTCTTACGATCACGGTGAACTGCAGTGTCAGCGACAGTATGGACGGTGGTATTACAGCCGGGTCCTCCGGGCATTCCGCGTTTCAGGTGGGAGCTGAAAACTCTACAGACAACCGCCTGAGCATCGACATCGGCGACCTTACCGAGGGATCTTCCGGGTTGAATATCTCAGGAATTGATCTTTCCAGCGCAGCAGGCGCTCAGACCGCCTTGGATACCATCGACACCGCCATTAGCTCCCTGAGCAAGGTAAGGGGCGACGTCGGTGCTTACATGAACAGGCTCTCCTACGCTTCTGCGAACCTGTCCACGACCATCGAGAACGTGACGGCGGCAGAGTCTGTCATTCGAGATGTGGATATGGCATCTGAGATGATTACATTTACCAAGAACCAGATTCTGCTCCAAGCCGGCACGGCCATGCTGGCACAGGCGAATATGGCGCCGCAGCAGGTGCTGGCATTGTTCGGATAATAAAATCCTGCTTACAGGATTTTATGAAACGCAGCTTTGCTGCTTGGAGAAAAATAGTTATTGAAGCCCATTGGAGGCAGCAGTGTCAGCGCCTCTAACGGGGTTAACCTCGAACCAAAACCCCGCTTCTGGAACCTCCGGAGGCGGGGTTTTTCTGTTTTCTTAGACAGGATCAACGTGATTTGGATATGAAATCGTTCGCTATTTCATACTACACAAAGGGGTTTTCGATAATAATGCCCTCGATAAGCTGACCCGGATTAAGGTTTTCTGAAAGGACCTTTTTGACTCTTGCCTGAGAGGCTGCAGCTACAATGAGCGAATTCCAAAACGATAAGAGGTATCTTTCTTCGATTTCAAATGCTGACAATATGGAATGTGGTTCGAGGCACTGCACTCATATACCCTCAATCAAGCGTTGACTGGGGTCAAAATTTTGACGAATCAGGACCCCATTAAGCAGATCCCTTCGAATCCGTTCACCTGCTCATCTCGAAAGAGAACCCCAACCGTCCCAAATTATAGGCCAAATATCCCCGCATAACATCCTGGCATAGTTCCTGCTGACAGATCTCAAGTGGAGAGCGTGTTCCCCGGCTCCTACGTTTGAAAGAAAAGCAAGCGCGCGTGCTGTGCAGTCTAGTTGGTGTGTTACAGCCTTATCCAGTAGGCATATCGTGACGGTATTATAAGGTTTTTCCCTACGCTCGAAATGACAAAAAAAGTAGTGTGTGGAGTATTAGGGGGATTTGTGATGCCGGCAGCAAATCCTGGGCTCCGTTTGTGGAGGACTAAGTTGCCCCCGATGGAAACCAAGAAAGCAAGAGGACGAAAATGTTGAGAAAACAAGTCGAGTTTGGATTTGTGCGTCAATTGATTGTCTGGCTTCTCGTTTTTCTGTTTCCAATTGTATCATGGGCGGAAGAAGGGGCACAGAAATGGGCCTGTGAAACGGGAGGTTATGTATATTCTTCCCCTGCTATTGGGGCTGACGGTATCATCTATGTGGGATCGGATGACAAGAAGCTTTATGCCATAGATCCGGACAGGGCTGTGAATCCGGACGGGACCATGACCCCAAAGTGGGTTTTTGAGACCGACAACCGCGTATATTCATCGCCAGCGGTTGGGGCCGACGGCACAATCTATGTGGGGTCACATGATTTCAAACTCTATGCAATAAACCCGAATGGGACCAAGAAGTGGGAATTTGTAACGGGAAGCTGGGTAGAATCCTCTCCTGCCATTGGGGCCGACGGCACGATCTATGTGGGGTCGTGGGATAAGTATCTTTATGCAGTAAACCCGGACGGGACTGAAAAGTGGGCCTTTGAAACCGGTGGGTATGTGAAATCCTCTCCTGCCATAGGGTCTGACGGCACGATCTATGTGGGATCGGATGACCACAATCTTTATGCAATAAATTCGGACGGTACTCAGAAATGGGTTTTTGAGACCGAAAACCGGGTCCGTTCTTCTCCTGCCATTGGAGCAGACGGCACCATTTGTGTTGGATCAGATGATTGCAATCTCTATGCAATAAACCCTAGCGGGACCAAGAAATGGGAGTTTGCAACCGGAGGCTTTGTCTATTCTTCTCCTGCCATAGGGTCTGACGGCACCATCTACGCGGGGTCAGACGACAAGAAAGTCTATGCAATAAACCCTGATGGGACCAAGAAGTGGGAGTTTACAACCGGGGGGCTGGTCTATTCTTCTCCTGCAATTGGGGCTGACGGTACTATCTACGTGGGATCTAATGACGACAGGCTCTATGCAATAAGCTCGGATGGCGATGCAACAGGTAGTTTCGAGACCGGGGGATATGTGTGGTCTTCACCTGTTATTGGAGATGATGGCACTGTCTATGTGGGGTCAGGGGATCAAAACTTCTATGCTGTGACGTGGATTCCGGATACAACGCCCCCGACGGTCAATTCCACGAGTCCTGCCAATAGCGCCACTGACGTGGGCGTGAATACGGTTATTACCGCCACTTTTTCCGAGGTCATGTCACCCTCAACCATTACTATAGCCACTTTTTTGGTGAGTAACGGCTCAGGCAATATAGCGGGAACAATGGGTTGCAGCGGCGCGACGGCGAGTTTTACGCCAACAGGAGCTTTGGAGTACGACACGGTCTACACTGCCACAATGAGCACAGGAGTTGAAGACCTGGCAGGAAATGCCATTGAATCTGACTATACGTGGTCATTTACTACGTCTTCATATACAGGACCTATGATTTCTCTATACCCCGTATCTCTTTCCAATTCCTGCCAGGGCGGACAGAACGCTCCCAATCAGAGTTTCCAGGTATGGAACTCAGGGGGAGATACGCTTAGCTATGTAATAGAAGACGATGTGGCCTGGTTATCGTGCGCTCCGGCCCGTGGCGCATCTACTGGAGAACATGACACAATCACGGTTGAGTACGCGACATCTGGCCTTGCATCCGGGACTTATTCTGCCACCATTACCGTCAGTGCCTCAGGCGCGAGCAATAGCCCTCAGACTATTGGTGTCACTTTGACAGTGGGGAGCCATCCGCCTGTTGCCGATGCCGGCGTTGATCAAACGGTAAACGAACGTAATCTAGTGACCCTGGATGGTTCAGGATCGACCGATCCGGATGATGGCATTGACTCATATCACTGGGAACAGGCAGGCGGGAGCCCGATAGTCACGCTTGAAGGAGCAGGCACGGCCGTGGCGAGTTTTACGGCGCCAGACGTTGGAGGCAGTGGAATATCTCTCACCTTTGAGTTGACAGTAACTGATAAGAGTGGTTTGCAAGACACGGACATAGGTGTTGTTGATGTGACCTGGGAAAACGATTCTCCAACTGCCAATGCAGGACCTAACCAGACAGTTGATGAGAATATATCTGTTACTCTTAACGGCT
>JAFGFY010000153.1 GCA_016930795.1 Deltaproteobacteria bacterium | reverse complement strand
TGATAGGGTTTGTCAAGGTTTGTCACTAGACAAGGAGATATGGTATGGGCTGGTTTGGAAAATTAACATTCGGATCATTGGGATTCTTCTTGGGTGGGCCACTCGGCGCCATTGCCGGGGCGGCCCTGGGACACCACTTGGTTGATAAGAATGAGGGCTATGGGGAAGAAAGGGCTTCGTACGCGGGAAAACCTCGCCTGGACCATACTGAGAAGGCCCAGGCGACCTATTTCATCAGCCTCTTTTCCATATTAGGGCAGTTCGCTAAAATCGACGGAGTGGTCAGTGGCGATGAAATGGCCGTAGTCAACAACTTTATTGATCAGTTGAAGATAGGGGACGGGGAAAAACAATTTGCTAGGCGGGTTTTCAATGAGGCAAAGAATTCGAGTTATTCAATAGACGATTTCGCCTTTCAGTTATACCGAACCAACAGACAACAGCCAACCATTCTCCTCTCTTTTATGAACCTCCTCTTCCAGATCGCGGCAGCGGACGGAAAACTTCACCCTGCGGAAGAAACCACTCTGAGAAGGATTAAGGAGATATTTCAGATCAATGAGGAACAATACAACAGTATTAAAGGGGGGTATTTCAATGAGCTAGACATGTATTACAAGATTCTGAACAGCACATCGAAGAGTACCCCGCAAGAGATCAAATCCAATTACAAGAAGCTGGTCAAAGATTTTCATCCGGATAGGGTTGTCTCTAAGGGATTGCCCGAGGAGTTCACGGAATTCGCGACAAAACGTTTTCGTGAAATTCAGGAGGCCTACGAGATAATCAGAAAGGAACGGAAGTTTTAGGGGAGTAATGGTGATGGACTCGTGAGAGGTCTATCCCGTAGGCTTTAAGCCCTAAGCCCTGTGCCTTTCTTTTATTTATACCCTGTAATGGCACCCTTTACTCTTCTTATTTATCCACGCGGACGTCGCGACGATTTTGGCCGTACGGACCGAATTCCTCAGTCTGATGAGATTATCAGTCAGTCTTGAAGCACGGTAGAAATTCTCAATTTCGAATTCCAGATTTCGGAGTTCTCTGAGGGCTCTTTCCAACCGGCTTGTCGTGCGCACAAGCCCCACGTAATTCCACATCACGCTCTTTATGGAAATCATGTCCTGGCTGATCAAGGCCGGGTCAGGCATCTCGGTCCCTGGTTCCTCCCAAGGCGGGTAGGCATTCTTGTTTGGCATCCTACGTTTATGTAAGGTCTCCCTGATATGCCCCGCCGAGCGCACACCCCACACCAGGCCCTCTAACAGCGAAGAGCTTGCCAGACGGTTTGCCCCGTGCAAACCCGTGCAAGCCACCTCACCAACGGCATAGAGGTGAGAGATCGCCGTCTCTCCCCGCATATCCACCCACACGCCGCCACAGGAATAATGCGCCGCGGGGACAACCGGAATAGGTTCCTGGGTGATGTCGACCTCCCATTCCAGACAATTCTGATAAATAGTGGGGAATTTCCCCTTGATCTCCTCTGCCGACATATAGCTACGCAGATCCAGGTAAACACATTGAAGATCGTGGACCATCATCTCTTCGTCGATGCTGCGTGAGACTACGTCCCGGACGGCCAGGTCTCCCCAGTCAGGCGAATATTTCTTCATGAACGGCTCTCCGGAATTCGATATCAACCGTGCTCCGGCGCCTCTGACCGATTCGGAGATAAGAAAATGAGGAGCATTTCTATAGTGGAATGTCGTGGGATGAAATTGAATGAATTCACAGTTAATGGTCCGCGCCCCGGCTCGATCGGCCATGGCGAGTCCGTCCCCACATGCCCAGGAGGGGTTACTCGTCCGCAAGAAGATATTGCCCAGTCCCCCGGTTGCCAGAATGGTCTTCTTCGCCAGACACAGGATCGTGCTTTCGGTCTCCTGATTGAAGAGGTACGCCCCGGAACAGGACCGTGGCTCATAAACAGCCAACCGGTCAAGGGAGTGATGGGAGGGTGTTATGAGGTCAACGGCCGTATGATTGGTCAAGAGATTGACATTCGGATGGTCCTTCAGTGCATTGATCAAGCCTTTTTGTATGGCCGAACCGGTGTAGTCCTTGAAATGAAGGATCCGTGAAACAGAATGCCCTCCTTCTTTTACAAAGGAAAATTCATCATCGTCTCTACGGTCGAATGGAATACCCAAGTGTCCGATCAGGATCTTCTCCACCAGACCAGGCCCCTCTTCTGCAAGGATCTTGACCGCCTGAGGATTGCAGAATTCGGCACCCGCCCGTATGAGATCTTCAGCCAATAACTCCGGGGTGTCTCCATCACCTTTGTAGATAATGCCGCCCTGGGCGTATACGGTGTTGGATTCCTTAGGGTCATGGGCGCGGGTCACCACCGTGACCGGTATCCCCGCCAAAGCGAGTTGTAGGGCCGCGGTCCCACCTGCAATACCGCATCCAATAATCAGCACTTCCGTCTCCATAATCCCGTCCATCGCTTATTCCCCTATCCCAACTCAATCATCCTTTCCAGAGATTTCGCCGCGCGGACCCGGATCTCCTCCGGCACCTCGATCACGTATTGATCCTTGAGCATAGAATTCAGCGTAGCTTCCAGCGTAATTTCATTCATATGCGGACATCGCACGCTGCACAGACGCAGCATCTCTTTATCGTGGTTTTCTGCGGCAATGTTATCCCCCATGGCGCACTCCGTCAATAGGAGGTATCTGGGAGCAACGGTATTCTCGACGTAACGGATCATCGCGGAGGTGCTTCCTGAAAAATCCGAGGCTGCCACCACTTCCGGACTGCATTCCGGATGAGCAAGGATGACGACGTCCGTAAACTTGCTTCGTACATCCTCAATATCCTCCACCGTAAATTTTTCGTGCACCTCGCAGCGTCCATGCCACCCGATCAACTGGTAATCCAGGTCTTCCACCTTCTGACCCTTGGGCAATTTACTCGGAAAAATGACGTGTTTGCCCGTCTCTTTGGCCACGTTTCCCGCCAAGTACTCGTCCGGCAGGAATATGACTGAGTCGGTCTTGAGGGATTCCACCACTAACGACGCGTTACTGGATGTGCAGCAGATATCCGTTTCCGCCTTGACCTCCGCGTAGGTGTTGACATAACTGACCACCGGGACCCCGGGAAACTGTTTCTTCAAGGCCCGTATATCATCTCCGGTGATGCTCTCGGCAAGGGAGCAACCGGCCTTCTCAGCGGGAAGGAGTACCAATTTCTCGGGGCTCAAGATCTTGGCCGTTTCTGCCATGAATCGTACCCCGCAGAAAACGATGATATCTTTATCGGTCTCAGCGGCCCTCCTGGAGAGTTCCAGGGAATCCCCTTTGAAATCCGGAATAGTGAGGTACAGCGCGGGTTCCATGTAATTGTGCCCCAGGATCACGGCGTTTTTCTCTTTTTTCAGGAGATTAATCTCCGAAGCCAGATCCGCCTTATATCTTAGGTCAGATTCAGGCAACCATTCGCCCAGTTTCTCTCTCAGCATTCCGAAAGTCTCTTTAAAATTCATGTGACCTGCTCTCCAAGTAAACAACCGGGTCCAGTCTTCGACCCTGAGCTCAGACCGGGGGGAGGACCCGGCCTTGGGTTAATTATGTCTCCTCCATTAAAAAACTGATGTCCAGTGCTTTGGCTGAATGGGTCAACCGGCCGATCGAGATAAAGTCGACTCCGGTGGCGGCTATGGCAGTCACATTGCCCAGATCCACATTCCCCGATGCCTCCAGAGGCACTCTCCCATCGGCTATTTTCACGGCTTGAGCCAGTTCTTCCATGTTCATATTGTCCAGGAGTATTCTATCAACTCTCAATTCCAGGGCTTCTCTCAATTCCTCCATATCTCTGACTTCGACTTCGATTTCAAAACGAGCCCCCTCGCCGGCACGGACACGCGACACGGCCTCAGTGATACTCCCGGCCATATGGATGTGATTGTTTTTGACCAGGACCATATCGTAGAGTCCGAAACGATGATTTTGCCCCCCACCGAGGAGCACCGCCCATTTATCAAAGGCTCGGAGACCGGGGGCCGTCTTGCGGGTGTCCAGAATGACGGCGGACGTCCCGCTCACAGCATCCACGAATTGCCTGGTCAGGGAGGCGACCCCGGACATTCTCTGAAGAAAATTCAGGGCCACCCTCTCCGCGCTGAGCAAGGCTCTCCCTTTACCCTCAACCGCCGCAATAACACTTCCAACTTTCGCCCTCTCTCCGTCGTTGATCATGGTTTCGAACTGAGCCTGGTCATCCAGGATTTGAAAAGCCGTCTCAGCCACCTGTAATCCTGCTATGATCCCTTTCTCTTTGACAACAAAACGCCCGTAACCCCTCCTATCCGGGGGGACAATAGGGTTGGTGGTGACGTCGCCATCACCCATGTCCTCTTCAAGGGCCTTACGCACGATATCTCTCATTTGTTGTTCCATAGGGATCATCGCTAGTCAGGGACATGAATGTTATCACTCTTGCCCAATAATCATCACCCCAATTGAGTTTGACCCAATTGGGGTTATGCTTTTTGTATTTTATGGGAAGAAGATACAAAAAGTCAATGACCCTTGACCTTTTAAAATCCTTTATGAAATTCCCGTTTGCGTCATAATGGGAGTCGCTTTTTGAGGGGGCCATGGCGGGTCTCAGGAGCCCTTCAAGGTCATGAAAAAGCTTTGTTTTCCATTGATCACTCGGGCCGTGGGGTGATATGTGTTCTCAAATGAACGAGCGGAAAACAAAGGTCGCCGTTGGTCTCAGTGGCGGAGTCGATTCTTCCATAGCCGCGGCCCTGCTCAAAGACAGGGGCTATGACGTGGTCGGTATGACTATGAAAACCTTTGATCCTTCCATACCGTTGACCGAATCTGTGAAGCACGCCTGTTACGGGCCCGGTGAAGAGGAGGACGTCAGGGCAGCGGCTGCCGTATGCGAGAAACTGGGAATTCCGTTTCACACCGTCGACCTGAAAGAGGAATTCAGAGACCATGTCATCGCTTATTTCAGGCGAGAGTATCTGGCGGGGAGGACGCCGAATCCCTGTATTTTCTGTAACCACAGGATCAAGTTTGGTCTTCTATTGAAAAAAGCCAGAAATGCTGGGATTGATTTTGAGTTTTTCGCCACCGGACACTATGCCCGAATAGCCAAATCCGGGGACCGATATCTTCTTAAAAGGGCCGCAGACCTTTCCAAAGACCAGACCTATTTCCTCTATGCCCTCACACCGGAACAACTCTCCCACACCTTTTTTCCTGTGGGGGAATACACAAAACCAGAGGTGAGAGAAATCGCCCGTTCTTTGGGCCTTAGAACCGCGGACCGACCTGAGAGCCAGGATTTCATCTCAGGCGCGGATTACTCTCCCTTATTTCGTGAAGGGGAAATCAGAGCAGGTGATATTTTGGACGAAGAGGGAAACGTCCTCGGAAGACACAGGGGTATCGTCTACTATACCGTGGGACAGCGGCGAGGTCTGGGGATTGCGTCCCCCCGACCGCTCTATGTGTTGAGGATCGATGCGTCAAAAAACAGAATCGTGGTGACTGAAAAGGAAAATCTTTTTTCAAAAGGGCTTATTGCCAACCACCTGAACCTCATCGCCGTGGACCGTCTTGACAGACCCTATGACATTCGGGCAAAGATTCGGCTGCAGCACAAAGAGGTGGAGGCCACACTGTCTGCTTTCAAGGATCACAGAGCCGAGGTACGCTTTCACCAGGCCCAACTAGCCGTTACCCCGGGGCAGTCCGTCGTCTTCTATTTAAAGGATATCGTGTTGGGCGGTGGGATCATTGAACAGGCCATTTGAATAAAAGCTTCCCTTCTTTCCGATCTTCTTCAAATAAGATGAATCAGGGCGTTTTCACTTTTCTGTTGACTTTGGACGCTAAATATGTGTATTTTTTCACAATTAACCCTAGGAATGATTGACCGCATTTTACACAACCGATTTTTTTCCAAACCTATGATTGATTCTTCTGGCCCTTCCTCATTCCATACTATAAAGGCTTTCAAGGGCAGCCCAGAGACATTTCACGTGAGGAAATCCCCAGAGGGGGAATCAGAACAAGAAAAATTTCCGTACGGTCTCTGTGACATCATGACCATGCGCGGAATTGGGGAGGTTGTATGATTGACATCAAAGAATGGGACTGGGAAACCCCGGAAAAGAAGATTGTCTTGAGTGATTGGACAGAGAAATTCAGGTGGGTTGAAGAACCATCCGTCAGCCCTGACGGCGAAAAAATTGCCGCTATTGTTAAACTTGATGAAGGCGAGTTTAATGTATGCGTCAACGGTCAAACCTGGGAGAATCCCTTTGAAAAGATTTGGTATCTCAGGTTTTCGCCTGATGGCCGCCTCACGGCGATTGTCTCAGAGATGGGTGAATGGACTCTGGCCGTGGACGGAATACCGTGGGAAGAAAAATTTGCCTATATCTGGAATACCCTGTTCAGCCCTGACGGAAAAAACATCGCTGTGGCCGTGCAGAATGATATGCAATATTGCATGGCACTGAACGGCATCCCATGGGAAGAGACCTATGCGAATATGACCCATTTTGCCTTAGGCCCTGACGGAACAAAAACGGCGGCTTCGGTCCAGGTGGAGAAGACAAGCGAAGGGGAGATTCATAAGTTTCAGGAAGGAACATTCACCGCAGCCCTTGACGGAAAGGCATGGGACACGCGATTCGTCAATGTCTGGAATATGGCGATCAGTCCGGACGGCACAAAGCTTGCCGCAGAGGTCAGACTGAACCTCTACGACTACACCATCGCCGTTAACGGAGAGGCCTGGAAAAACACCTTCGGTTGTGTCTGGGAACCCGTATTTAATCCTCAGAATAACGCGGTTGTTGCCCCCGTTCGGGTGGCAGGAAAATGGAGCCTTGCAGAGGACGGGAACATCATCTGGGACCGGGCCTTTTTTCAGCTCTGGCATCAGATGTTCAGCCCCGACGGTAAGAGACTGGTCGCCATCGTGGCGCCGAAATTCGGTGAGTGGACGATTGCCGTGGACGGCAAACCGTGGAGGCGCACATTCGATGAGTTTGTTACGGATGTCGTATTTAGCCCGGACGGCAACAGAATCGCGGCCCTTGCCAAAGAAAAGGGGAAATGGAAAATCACCGTAAACGGCTCGGTTTGGACCAACACCTTTGATATGACCTGGAAACCCGTATTCAGCCCCGACGGCAAGAATGTGGCGGCCAAAGTAGACCGAAACGGCAAATATACCATCATCATGAATGACCGGCTTTGGCGGCAAGAATGTGATGAGCTTTGGGATCCGGTTTTCAGTCCTGACGGACAAAAGGTCCTTGTCCGAACCATTGAGGACGGAACCTATTGCCGACGTATCATTCCAACAGCCGAATTAACAGGGTAGAGGGGAACTATGCACGATTTATATATCTTTATAACGGGTCCGTTGGCATGGGCGGCCTTCATCCTATTTATCGGTGGCAGCCTCTATCGGCTGCTGGCGATGCTCATTCTAGTCAATAGAAAAGAAAGATTCATCTTTTCTTATATGAGCTTGCGATACGGTCTCCGCTCCATTCTCCATTGGATTACGCCGTTTGCCACAGTGAATATGAGAAGACATCCGGTGCTGACCGTCGTGACCTTCTTGTTTCATATATGCCTCATTGTGACCCCGATTTTTCTCCTCTCCCATGTGATCCTCTGGGATGAATCATGGAATCTGAGCTGGTGGTCTCTTCCTGACGGTTTGGCTGATTTTATGACGATTATCGTTATTGCCGGCGCTATCTTCTTCCTTATCCGAAGAATTGTATCCCCGGAAGTCCAATTCGTGACCTCTGCTTCCGATTATATCATCCTGGCTATCGTGGCAGCCCCCTTTGTTACGGGCTTTTTGGCCTATCATCAGTGGTTTGCCTACGAGTTCTTCATGGTACTCCACATCCTAACAGGTGAGATGATGCTGGTGGCGATTCCATTTACCCGTTTGAGCCACATGATATACTCTCCTTTTACAAGGGCCTACATGGGATCGGAATTCGGCGGGGTAAGGCATGCAAAAGATTGGTAGGAGTGCATGATATAACCGCGAGTTTACGCGCCCCGCAAAAAACACATACCAAGGAGCTTCATAGATGGGAGAACCTGCTGAAATAAATGAAATTAAGGACAAAGGTCTAGAGATCGGGGCCGAAAGGCTGACGGAGGATAAGATTGAAAAGACCATAAATAGTGTACTGAAAGGCGAAACCGGGGCGCGCCTCAAGGCCTATGTCGACACGTGTATCCACTGCGGCCTCTGTTCCGAGGCATGCCATTATTATCTTTCCCGTGATAACGATCCCCATTTTTCACCCGTGGGAAAAGTCAAGCAAACGATTTGGGAAATGTTGAAGAAAAAGGGAAAGGTCAGTCCGGAGTTTATC
Source organism: Deltaproteobacteria bacterium (assembly GCA_016930795.1). Lineage (GTDB taxonomy): Bacteria > Desulfobacterota > DSM-4660 > Desulfatiglandales > HGW-15 > JAFGFY01. The sequence continues at coordinate 7,342 of JAFGFY010000153.1, read as the reverse complement.
AAAAAGGCCTCAGAAATTGCTTCAACAGAATGTAATCTGTGCAGACGATGCGCAATGTACTGTCCTTTTGGGATAGATATTGCCTATATGATGCTGATTGTTCGACGGATCTGTCACATGCTCGGGGTGACACCCCTCTATATTCAAGATACGGCTCATAGCCATTCAGTCACCATGAACCAAATGTGGGTCAAGGGGGATGAGTGGCCCGATACCTTGCAATGGCAAGAAGAGGAGGCCCAAGCAGAGATTCCCACATTGCGTATTCCCCTGGAAAAGGAGGGCGCGGATGTGATGTACTCCGTGATCGGACCGGAACCCAAGTTTCAGGCTCAGTTGATTTATCAGGCCGCTGTGATCATGAATGTTGCGGGAATAGACTGGACCATGCCCGCCAGTTCAGGTTGGGATAACAGCGATATGGCGATGTATACTGGAGACAATGAGATTATGGGCAGGGTGAAACGGGCGCATTTTGAGACGGCCGCGCGGCTGAAGGTCAAGAAGATCGTCATGGGAGAATGCGGCCATGCCTTTCGATCGGTCTATGACGTGGGGAACCGCTGGCTCGGGTGGCGTATTCCGCCTGTTGAGGTCGTCCATGCTATTGAATTCTACCATGACATACTCAAGGAAGGCAGGATCAAGATTTCCAAGAAGTTCGAGACGCCCGTCACCCTTCACGATCCATGCAATATAGTCAGGGGCAGGGGGCTTCATGAAATGTCCCGTTACGTGACGCGCGAAATGTGTGAAGAACTTATAGAGATGCACCCGAACCGGGAACACAATTACTGCTGCTGTGCGGGGGGCGGGGTGATCAATTGCGGGCCGCCATACAAAAATAAGCGCATTATGAGCAATAGGGTCAAGGCCGAGCAGTTGTTTGCCGCCAAGGCCAAAGGAGCGAAAGTGCTCATCGCTCCGTGTCACAACTGCCACAGCGGCCTGGAAGACATCAACCATCATTACGGCCTGGGTCTGGAAATCAAGTTCCTGATGGATATCCTCTATGAGGTCATGGATAAACCGGAATGATGCAAATTTACCCTCGAAACCTTTTTTTCAATGTTTAGGGTAAAGGAGAAACAGGGATGAATAAAAGCGTCGTATATATGATCGCGTTTGTGATAATCTTCGTATTTGTTCTCGTCTCGGTGCATTCACAGGAGGACATGGAGCGGGTTGACAACAGTGTCTTTAAAAATCCTGAGAGACCTTCGGCCCTGTTTAGACATGATGAACACAACGAAAACGCGGATATTGAGAATTGCAGCGAATGCCACCACCTCTATGAGGATGGGCAGATGATTGAAGATGGGTCTAGCGAAGACCAGCATTGCTCCGATTGCCATGCATTGAAGGCATCCGACAGCATTCCGGCATTGAGGAAGGCCTTCCATATGAACTGCAAGGGATGCCATCTTGAGCAAAAACAAGGCCCTGTTACCTGTGGAGAATGCCATAAGAAATAGAGTGATAGATTTGTGACCCGTTTCCAACAGGGTCAACCGCCAACCGTGAAAGAGAGGTTCAGCCATGGCCAAGAAAATACTCATCATCGATGATGACCCGATTATCGTCGACTATCTTGTAGACATTTTTGAGGATAATGGGTATGAGACCTGTTCCGCTTCAAGCAGTATGGAAGGGATGGAAGTTCTTCACAGAGAGAAGCCGGATCTGATAACCCTAGATCTTCAGATGCCGGAGGAGTGGGGGCAGAGATTCTATCGGAAGCTCAGAAAAGATGAGGAGATGAGAGACATCCCTGTGATTGTCATAACGGGGATCGATGGTACCCATGCTGTTAAAGATGCCATAGGAGTTATTCGAAAGCCTTTCGACCCGGACAAACTTTTGGGGATCGTGAAGAAGACGATCGGGTAGGGAGTTTTGGCGGGAAGCCGTTCACTTCGCCTAGTTTTCCTTGCGTTAACATACTCATTTCCTCCGATTTTCTGTGCATAGGAAGATCTTCATTTAGGGCTCGCCATGACGTGATCGCGGCAGTCAGATACTGATCTGATATCGCATAAAGGGCTTTTCATCATATAGATCTTCCAGAAACCTCTATTGAGCCGAGACAGCCAAGGTATAATGTTCTCAATGTAATGGCTCTAGATGTTCCCGATGTGGGGTCCTATGTTGAATCCCAGGTTTTCTTTGATTGTAAGAGGTATGAGAAGTGAGACAAGTGACCGATTTCTCCGAATGGAGTCTGCTCAACCGAAATTCGTATTGGGCGAAATCATATTTTTGAAAAAAGAAAACTGGAGACAAGTAATGGATATGTATAGTGTCAGGACAAAACAAGAATGGCAGGAGGTTTTGGACAGCATTCATGAAGAACTCGGGATGTCATCAACGATTACAGATAAAGAAAACAGGGTGCTGCAGTTCAGTGGAGAGAGGAACCCACTTTGTTCCAAAATTCGTTCCTTCGATGAAGCATTAACGTTCATATGTAGTCAGGCGCAGCAATTTATGGCCCAAGAGACGAAGAAAAAGAAGAGGCCGCTCATTGATGCTTGTGATGCAGGCATGGCGAAATTTGTGGTCCCAATTTTTTATCAAGGTGATTTTGTGGGAACCCTTACTGCCTGCGGGGCTCGCGTTCTGGGAACAGAACTGGAAACCTTTGTTATTGAAAAAGCCATAAAAACAAATGGAGAGGAGATCGAAGAACTTATACAACAAGTACCTCAATGCGACGAGAAGGCGATAACTAGAGTCGTGCAAAGGCTTTTATGATCAGGTCATATACATTATTGGGCCTTTTGGAGATGTACGAAGCGAGCAAAGTCATTTGAAAATGAAGAGACCCCTGCAGAACCAGACACAGATTATCCTCGACAGCATCGCTGATGGTGTCTTTACGGTGGATTCGGATTGGAAGATCACCTCCTTTAACCGGGCAGCGGAAAACATCACCGGGATTCAAAAAGAGGAGGCGGTGGGACGACATTGCTGGGAGGTCTTCAAGGCGAGTATCTGCGAAAAACTCTGTTCTCTGCGCCACACCATGGAGACGGGATCGCCTATCGTCAATCAGTCCATCTATATTCTGAATTCGAAAGGGGAGCGTGTCCCTGTGAGTATTTCAACCGCCCTATTAAAAGACAACCGGGGAAATGTCATAGGAGGCGTAGAGACCTTCCGGGATCTCAGTGTTGTGGAGGCCCTGAGGAAAGAATTATATGAACGGCATTCCTTCTTCGATATCATCAGCAAGAGCAAAGAAATGCAGCGCCTCTTTGGCATATTGGAGCAGGTGTCTGAGAGTGAATCCACGGTCCTTTTGCAGGGAGAAAGCGGGACGGGGAAAGAGCTCTTTGCTAAGGCCATCCATTCCCTCAGCGCCAGGAGAGACGGTCCCATGATCACCGTCAACTGCGGGGCTTTACCTGATACGCTTCTGGAATCGGAGTTGTTCGGGCATAAGGCAGGGGCATTCACGGACGCCAAAAAGGACAAGCCGGGGCGTCTAACCTTGGCACAAGGGGGAACCCTCTTTTTGGATGAGATCGGAGATATTTCACCGGCCCTACAAGTTCGGCTTCTCCGAGTATTTCAAGACAGGGTCTACGAACCTCTGGGCAGCACAAAGTCCGAAAAGGCCGACGTGAGGTTCGTGGCAGCCACCAACAAAGATCTGGAAGCGCTCGTGAAAGAGGGCAAATTCCGAGAGGACCTCTATTATCGCATCCACGTGGTGAAGCTGGTCCTCCCGCCTCTAAGAGACCGAAAAGAAGATATCCCCTTAATGACAGAGCATTTCATCCGGAAATTCTGTCAACTGAGCGGAAAGGAGATCCATGGACTTTCCCCAGAGGTGCTGCCTCTCCTCATGTCGCACGATTTTCCGGGAAACATTCGGGAGCTGGAAAACATTATTGAACACGCTATTGTGGTATGCAAAGACCACACAATCGGCATCGAACACCTTCCTGAATACCTCTTTCAGAAAACAGCAGGCCTGCAAAAGACTGTTGAAAAGGGTGTCTCTTGGGATGACATGGAAAGGACCTTCATCTATGAGGCCCTGAGAAAGAATCATTGGAACAGAGTCGCCACCGCCACCCAACTGGGCATCCACACCACTACCCTATGGCGAAAGATGAAACGGCTTCGCCTGGATCTCCCTCAAAAAGACGGCAGGACAAAAACCTCCTAAAAGCCATGGCGTACCCTATGCTGTGTTTAAAATATGCAATATCTTCTATTTCGGATCATTGGGCCAGAGAAATGCTAGGCGCTTATCTCAAATTACTTTATGTTTTCGGAATGTTATATGTAACGGGTCGTCTTTCAGGAGTTGGCACCAATAGTGCTCTACGAATTCTCGCATAAACATGGCTCATTCCTTACCCATATGGGGCGTCGTTTTGCGACGCCATCAGAGATGTGAAAAGGATCATAAAATCCTAGTGATTTCGACTTTTAATGGAGTTATGGCTCGTCATTAATGAAGATGGCGATTTCAATGTGGGAGGATCGAATATCACCTGTCTTAGACGCGGCATCGAGACTATTGATCGTGGAGATTGTGAACCAAAAAGAGGCATCCTGCTTTGAGACATATTTTGAAGGAGAAGAATTACCTCATAGATGTGTTCGAATTCGGGGGCTCGGCATCCGGACTCTGATATGTGGCGCCGTATCAACGTCCTTTTCGAAAATGTTGGAGGCTTCCGGTATAAACATCATTTCAGGCATTTCCGGCCATCCGGAGGCTGTTCTGGATGCCTATCTTCGTGGAAATCTCTATCATTCCAAATTCTTGATGCCGGGGTTCCATAGAAATAAAGCTTGCTAAAGAGTCCATTATTGTCTAGACATGGCTTTTGTGTCTTGTCGGTCAGTTCTTTATCTCCTGCCGAGGGACATCCCGCCAAAACGGATTAAGACTTTTGGCATCCCTGCCCTTTGAACCGGCCATCGTTGAAGGGGGGGATATAGGAAGTGTGACAACCCTGGACAACGACCAGCTCTCTTTCACCCATGAATTTAACAAGATGGTAGATCAAATCGTGGGACTCACGACCTGAGGGTTCGCAGGATGAAGTCAATACACAGAAGAATGAGGGGCAAAATATGAAGAAAATCGCACTTATTGGTTGTGGCGCGTATATGGATAACGGTTATGGGTGCCCGGGAGAATGGCGGTGTCTCAAAGCAGCCGCGTTGGGGGAAGGTCATTTCGCGGAGCCATCACAGGTCGTTGCGTTTCTTAAATGTGAATGTCCGGGTAGAACTCTTGTCGCAAACATGGGCATGGCCGTGAAACTGTCAGAGATAAAACCGGATGCGATTTACCTAAGCACCTGTCTTGCCAATGCCAAGCCAGGCTGCCCCTACACCACCCCCGAAGATATGGCCAAGGCCCTGGAGGCCAAGATCGGAGTCAAGGTGGTCATAGGGACACACGGTTATCACTGAGATTCGTGATCATCGTCAAGCCGTCCTTCTGGAAAGATGGCTATTCTGGAGAGATGATATAACGCCGTTGCGGTTCGCATTTGAAAAGAAAGAGGAGGAGCCTTCTTGTGTCTTGGAAAGGTACTCATGTTGCCAATAAGTTACAGCAACAGATTTTTTATGAAATAAAGGAGTCCTATGGAGAGAAGGCCTATTTGCGTTCGCAAGAGCCTCTCTATATGGGGCCCATGAAAGATCCCGACTAACATGCCCGGGTGACGGGAGGTTGCGGGGAGACCATTGAAATGTTTTTGAAATTCGATAACGACAGAGAAGGCGGTTAGAGACATCTGGGAGAAGGTCACCGATAAGCTTGGGATATAGCGGTATGAGGCATGTTTGGGTTTTAGACGCCCACAAGGTCTAAGCCCAAAAAATCTAGGCGGGGCCTATTGCAATAAAGAGAAAGAGACTTATCTTTTTACTTCTATGAAGTTTGCCTGGACTCCCCGGAAAAGATGCGGGACTTCGGTTTTCTCGCGGCTTGTCCGGTCTCGACAGTCCCTTTCGAGCGAGATAGAGGATATGGATCATGGCTTTTCATGAATTTCTGCCTTAAGAACGGGAACTGCCAGGAGCTTCAATCAAACAAGCTTGAGGAGGATAAATGAATGCAAGACGGTAGAATAGCAATTCCGTCCGTAGAAAAAGGCGGTCTGGACGGCACAAGATCGGGCCACTTCGGCCACTGTGACGTCTTCACTCTGGTGGATGTGGAAGGTGGCGAGATCAAAGAGGTGACCACGGTCGCCAACCAAGAACATGTTCAGGGAGGCTGCATGGTCCCCGTCAATTTCCTAGCCGGGCACAAAGTCAATGCTTTGATCGTTGGAGGCATTGGGATGCGACCCCTGATGGGTTTCAGGCAGGTGGGGATCGAGGTGTATCATGACGCCGAACGCCCGGAGATCAGGCCGGTTGTGGAAGATTTGATCGCAGGGAACCTGCCTCAAATCACAGACGATCAGGTCTGTGGCGGAGGCGGCGGCCGATAAAGTCATAGAAAAAGGAGGCATCATGAAGATTGCTGTGACATCCACAGGGACGGACCTGGATTCCCTGGTCGATCCGCGCTTTGGAAGGGCGGCCTATATCCTCATTATTGACTCTGACTCTTTTGACTTCGAGGTGTTGGATAATAAAGAAAATGTCAACGCATTTAAAGGGGCGGGCATTCAGGCAGCCAGCATGGTGAGTTCAAAAGGAGCTGAGGTCTTACTCACGGGATTTTGTGGGCCCAACGCCTTCAAGGCTATGAACGCGGCAAAAATAGGTGTGGCCAATGACGCCAAAGGCACGGTGAGAGAGGCCGTTCAGGCCTATCTCGACGGCAAATTGCCTTTGGCGGATGAGGCTAATGTCGAGGGGCAATGGTAACGGAGAGTTAAATGGAAAACCTGTTGCTGGTAAGCTCCGACAAAGAGCCCCTATCCGAACTGGCTTCGGCCTTGGAAAGAGATGAAGATGTAGAGGTGTCATGGGCAAAGTCTGGTCTTGAGGCCCTAAAAAGTGTGTCGAACTCGAACTTTGACCTTATTATTACGGTCGAGACCCTCTCAGACATGACCGGTCTTGAATTGGCCGGCAAACTGCTTTCTATGAATCCTATGATCCATTGCGCATCTGTAACCAGTTTGTCACAGAAAGAATACCATGAAAAGAGTGAGGGCCTGGGCTTGATGGACCCCTTGCCCGACCGCCCGGGGGAAAAGGATGCAAAAAGACTCTTGCGGGACCTAAGACAAATCAAAGGATATCTGAGTGGCAGATGAGTCTTGGGCCTATTGGCAGGACGGTAAAGACGCGTTCCATGAAATCATGCCAATAGCTTGATTTCATCATATCACAGAACGATGAAGAT
>JAFGFY010000152.1 GCA_016930795.1 Deltaproteobacteria bacterium | reverse complement strand
TACTTCTCAGGAATCAGTTCATACGTATTATCCGTATCCTGCTCAGCCCTGTAAACCACACGGCTGCTGTCAGGGCTGATTAAAAAACGATAACCATAAAGATAATGACCAACTCTGCCGCCGGGGACAAGACTATCGTTAAGCTTCGTGACTGTGCCCCCATCTATTGGGACGCTGTATAGTTCATACACTTCATCCGTATCCTGATCAGCCATGTAAACCACCCGGCTGCTGTCAGAGCTGATTAAAAAACCATAATTATGAACATCGCCACCGGAGACAAGACTATCATTGAGCTTAATGACTGTACCGCCATCTATTGGGACGCTGTATAGTTCAAACACTCCAACCGTATCCTGATCAGCTCTGTATACAACCCGGCTGCTGTCAGAGCTGATTCTAAAAAAATAAACAAAGCCACCGGAGACAAGACTATCATTGAGCTTTATGACGGTACCTCCGCCTATTGGGACGCTGTACAGTTCACCTAATGCAATTGTTCCATTGTTGACCTGATCAACAAGGTAGACCACACGACTGCAATCCGGGCTGATAAAAAATGTAGTAGAAACCTCGTCACCGAAAACAAGTGCATCATTAAGTTTTGTGACCGTACCTCCGCCTATGGGGACGCTGTATAGTTCATACACATCATCCGTATCCTGATCAGCCCGATAGACCAGCCGGCTGCTGTCAGGGCTGATAAAAATATCCAAACTTTGAACATCGCCACCGGATACAAGACTATCGTTAAGCTTCGTGACCGTTCCTCCACCTATGGGGACGCTGTATAGCTCATACACTCCATCCGTATCCTGATCAGCCAGGTAAACCACCCGGCTGCTGTCAGGGCTTATTTTAATATCCGAAATTTGAACATCGCCACCTAAAACAAGTGTATCATTAAGTTTGGTGACCGCACCTCCGCCTATGGGAACGCTGTATAGTTCAAACACTTCTTCCGTATCCTGATCAGCCCTGTAGACCACCCTGCTGTTGTCGGGGCTGATTAAATAGCTAGAAACATCGCCAACAATGCCCTGAAAATCACTTAATTTGGTATTAATCACACTTGCTGAAGAACAATCAATAAAAGTGTAAAACAGCACAATGAATATCATAATGAGAATAATCTTCTTTGGTTGAAATATGTATTCGTTCGCTTTTATTTTATGTCCCGAAAATTTTATCGAATCCTGCAAAGGGGGGGCTGGTTGTTTAAAAAAAAGTTTCAAACACGGATTATATTTCATTGAATCCTCCAATATCTTCTAGATGATATTCAATCCAGCGATTTTAGCATGGAATTAAAGAAAAAGGGAATCAGTATGTACGGATTAAGTCTGCCTTTGGCTTTTGTTGTTTTTCGTAACTATGAAGACAAATCAACATCAGATCTGATCACTTAAAAATTACTTCACAATAATTCGTTCATATCAAATCAGCACAATCTGAAGACCGAGTGCATTAATCCTTTCTTTGCTGATCGCACCCGTATCCACATCGAACCCCATGGCTTCGTAATACTGTCTCTTCAAACCTTCTATGTCTACGGTTCTGTCCTTCAATGCGCCTGCTTTCAGTGGTGGATTTCCGGCAACTCTGGGAGGAATGGTGAAATCGGAGGGCTTGAATCCCTCCCTGAGATTGAAACCATGCAGTAATGTGGAGATCCTCTTGCCTGTGTTGATGAGTTCATCATAGGTGAGGTCCCAGCCGGTCGCAGCTTTCAAAAAATCGATGAGTGAAAAGGGGAGGGCGTCCGCTCCGAACAGGCACATTCCAGATGAATTGACGAGATGCTGCCATCCCGCGAGCACGGCGTGCATTTCCCCCTTTCCTTCAGGATTGTATTTTTCAACTTTTGTGGGAAGCCCGAGAGCCTGATACAGGGTTTCATTGACTGGTCCGGATTCGACGAACGCAGTTCCGCCTCTTACATGCCTCGCAGGAGCGGGATCAGACACGTATGTGGCTCCCCATCCGGGTGTGCATCTCGGATCATGCATGGGGACCATCTCTCCCCCCACATGCATGGCAAACTGCTCAGATCCTCTCCCGATCTCAGCAGAAGCCCTCATGGCGCCTTCAGCAAGAAGGTCGCCTATCCCTTCACGCACGCACATCTTTTTCAGCACGTCGATAATCGCCTGACTGTTGCCCCATGTTAATTCAATTCCATCCGTATCCGTTTTCGTGAGAATGCCGTTTTCAAAACACTCGATCGCGAACGCGATGGTGGTTCCCGCGGAGATCGTGTCAAGTCCATGCATGTTGCACAGCTCATTAGCGTATATCAGGGATTCCATATGATCATTCAGGCACATCGTTCCGAACGCGGCAAGGGTCTCATATTCCGGTTTATGAACTCTCTCAACAGGATATTTTCCTTGATCCACCCTCAGAATATGCCCGCACGCGATAGGGCAACCTGTACAGGCGTATTTCTTCACGGCATATTTTTCCATACCGTCCCAGGCCACATTCCCCCATCTTTCCTCAGGAAAATCCTCAACATTATTGCCGTTCCAGTTTTTGATGGGGACATCATGTTCCATCATATGAGGAATCATCGCGCCCGGTGTTCCTGTGCTGCTGAGGCCCAGATACATGCCTGAGGGATTGCTTTTTGCCAGAGTCAGCATTTCTTTGACAAGACGGCTGACCTCGGGTTTGTCATGAATATCAGGCTTTAGGGATCCTGAACAGGCGACTGCCTTCAGGTTCTTTGATCCCATCACGGCACCGAGCCCGGACCTGGCCGCAGCCCTGCCGCTGTCATTGATGACCGCGGCGATACGGGATAGCTTCTCACCGGCAGTCCCTATGCTGACTATTTTGAGGCCTGAATCATCGTTTTCCTGTCTTATGATTTCATCAGTCGTCGCCGTATCCTTTCCCCATATATGCTCAGCTTTCTTGATTTTCGCCTTACCGTCTCTTATCAGCAGGTAGACGGGATGATTCGCCCTGCCTTCAAAGAAGACCATGTCATAGCCTGATCCTTTGAATGCATTCGCGAAGTTGCCGCCGCTGTTCGCGTCACCCCAATAACCTGTCAGGGGAGATTTCCCCATGGTCGTATGCCTGCATGACGAAACCATTCCTGAAAGGGTTAGGGGGCCTGTTCCTATGCCGAATATGTTCCCGGGACTCAAGGGATCAACGCCCTGTTGCATCCTCTCCAATATGATGCGCGCCCCTAAACCGTACCCTCCGATATATTGCCGGGCCAGTTCTTCAGAAATCTCTTCATCATGTGTTTTCATGTTGTCCAGATCAACAAACAGCATTTTTCCCATGTAGCTATATTTTACTTTCATCTCAAACTCCTTCGCGCCCATCCATTCTGGAAGGCACTCATGATTATATACCTTGTATCATCACCACATTAGTTGATGGATGGTATGAGATTCAGTAAACAAATAATTGAATCCTCGAATCCTTGAATCCTTTTACCAATTGACTCCGAAAATACAGTGTGAGGGACAATCCATAATCCCCATTGAGAAATAACAACTTATCTACAGTTCCTTAACATACTTCTTCAAAAATAGAAAAGCCTTCTCAGGTTTGATATTGCTCAATAACCCTCCGGCATACATGATGTATTCGGCATCCAGGAAAAGCTGAGGCGATTTCGGTTTGAGAATGTTCGGTTCTTTTTCATTGAACCTTGCCCTTTCTAATACTTCTTTAGGATTTTTGGAATGGATGATGGGCCCGCCTGTTCCGATTACACAACGGATATTCGTCAGGTCCTTTCCATGTTGAAAGACGACTTCGCCGGAAGGGCCGTACTTGATCTCAATCTTCCCGGCATGCCTGTTCACAGCGGTTTCCACCGCCAGCCGGGTCAATGTCATGTGACAATCCACCTCATCTTTTCCATCCGGAAGATAACCCTGTTTGCAGAATTTCAGGGCGGTTTGCTCAATATTGGTTGAAGCGCCTCTTTGTTTTGCTATTTCAACAAGCCTGTCTATATTATATCTCAGGCCGAGATCTCCTTCCACGGTCCTCTTGACATAGGGCTCAGGCAGGCCCACTTGAGTGACACCTCCGCTGCCCGGTTTTCCCTCGGCGACAGAGTGGATGTCTGTTGTGGCTCCGCCAACGTCGATCACCATAAGTTCACCTAACCCAGGAACCAAATCTCCCTGGGCCGATGTCCCGTTGATGGAACTGTCTGAGACCGAACGGTTCTGTAGGCTTCTATATCCGTCCGCGATGAGTTGGGCTGCTTCTAGGACGGCTGAGGGCGTAGGCATGAGGATATTTGTGATAAGGGATTTTGCTTTGGCGATGCCCTTTGCCTCAATAATCCTTGTTAGGAATAATTCCCGAATGATTTGGTTGCAGGAATCGACTTCCAGTCTTCCGACCTCAGGCATGACATTTTTGGCAAAAAAGATATTCTCACGACCCTTGAAAACTGAAGCCATCTCGTCACGGGCCGATTTATTCCCCGCGATGATGATACTCGTGTCAGACCATGCTCTTGTTGCCAGCATTTTGGCGTTATGGATGATGACTTTCTTGTCGCCACCGTCCGTTCCCCCTGACAGCAGAATAATGTCAGGAGAAAGGCTTTCGATTTCTTCGATTTCTTTCGAGGTCATTTCATAGGAAAAGCATCCGATGACCTTTGCGCCGGCGCCAAGGGCCGCTCGATTCGCGGCTTCACTACTGTAATCCGACACAAAACCAATGCACGCGACGCGGAGCCCGCCCGCGGCGCTGCTACACGCAAGGGCTTGGTTCTGCTCAAGATTTTTAATGCCTGAATCACGCGAAATATCTTTCAGGCACTTCCTTAAACCTTCAGTCACATCTGTATCTACTGTGGAAAAATGATTGGATTTCCCAATGATTTCATTCCTGTTCAGATCGACATAAACGGCTTTTGTAAATGTGCTTCCGAAATCGATCAGCAGTACTTTGTCTTTCATTTTTTCTTTGAAATCCCTTTGCTGTTTTTACTTATCATTAAGTAAAATATATAAAACTAAACACTGTCAACAAAAAAAAGGTTGATTGGGAACTATCAATGTCAATTATACAAAGGCGACGCCATTTTCCGCAGGCCTATAACCCTAGAGAATTAAAGGAAATAACCCTTTTCCTTTGCACTTTCCGAATTTGTGCTTATAATAAATCAGTCCTGTCCAAAAACGGTATTGAACTCCCAGCCCTCTGATTCTGAAGCATATCAGAGAACCTGAATTCCCGCTGATGGATTGTATTCAGTGAAATCGGGCGCTTTTATATTCGTAACCGCCGATTTCAGTCCTTTTTGGACGGCCATGAATCATTGTAATGCGTGATAAATCTGTCGAAAAGGAAGGTTTAGAAATGACACATGCTGACAAAGTTCATCCGGAAGAAATTAAGAATGTCGAGGTCCTGACTCTCAGATTGAGGAAGCTCAAAAAAGAATGGGAAGAAGCGGAACCCCAGGTGTATGTTGATGATACCCTGCTCTTTACCGAATCGTGGAAGGAGACTGAAGGTCTACCCGTTGACATCCGCTGGGCCAAGGCCTTTGAAAAGAGACTGCTGGAATGCCCGCTGCTTATCAGAAATGACGAAATCATCGTGGGTTCTCTGACAAAATTCATACGTGGAAACGGCACATTATGCGCGATGAAGCCCCATGAGATTCTGGAGATGTGCGAGAGTGGAAGGTTCGCGCGCAAGACAAGCGACACCGAATCCACAAAAATCACACCTGAAGATCTCAAGGCACTGAAAGAGGACGCCGAGTACTGGGTTGAACATATGCCTAGGGTCAGTACCGTAAACGCTGCCTTGGAATATGATATGGGACCCGGAGTTTTTGATCTTCTATTTGATAGAGGGTGTGTGTTTGAGGGTCGCGGTGTTCGCTACAAAATGGACAGAGGCCTGTTCCAGAATTTCAGCGCCTACGGCGGCGGCGTAGCCCAGGTCAGCGCGCAATGTATCGATAACGGCCTCAATCATGTCATTGATCTATGCAAAAAAGAACGTGAAAGAATGATGGCTGAAGGGGACGATGAACACTCACATGGTTCAGCCCAATTTTTGCGCAAATACTGGCTTTTGGAAGCATGCATTATCTCATGTGAGGCATTCATCAAATTCGCCAAGAGACACGCGGATCTAGCCAGAGAAATGGCCGAGAAGGAGTCCCGTCCGGGGCGAAAAGCCGAGTTAATCAGGATCGCGGAAGCATGTGAACGTGTACCGGCCGAGCCTCCCCGTAATTTCTTCGAAGCTGTTCAATGTGTAAGACTCTACCACCTGGTTTGTTGGAAAGAGAGCTCAGACCGTCCTGAAGTGCCTGTCGGACGTCTCGATCAACTTCTATATCCCTATTACAAGAAAGACAAAGAAGCCGGTATGGTTACGCCGCAGGACGCGGCGGAACTCCTGGGCGCCCTCTGGCTGAAGATCAGAGAATGTGAGAATCTTGTGACTATCCCCCGCTCACAGAGAGCGGCGCCCGGATCATTATTGCCGAACATCACCCTGTGTGGTGTAGACAAAGACGGAAATGACCTAACCAATGAGATTTCCTGGCTTGTGCTGGAAGCAATGGCTCAGATCAAGCTTTCCGAGCCGGCCATATATATCCGTTATAATCCGGACATGGATGAGGAGTTTATACTGCACGCTCTGCGCTGCAATGTTCGATTCGGCGGCGGAAATCCGGCATTCCTGAACGATAAGCTGGGTACCGAACGCTACCTTGAAAGAGGCGTGCCCATAGAGGACGCGAGCAATTGGAACGCGAGCGGTTGTCTTGGTTATCATCTGGATAGGATGGAGCATGTCGGCGGCGGTCATAACATCAATCAGCTTAAGGTATTGGAGTTGGCGCTCAACAACGGCTTTGACCCCAGGACCCAAAAGCAGCTCGGTCCCAAGACCGGAGATCCCAGAGAATTCAATGGGATTGAACAGATAATGGAAGCCTATTACAGACAGTTGGAATATTTCGTGCCTATCCTGCACAAAGTCAAAATGCTTTCATTGTGTACGGAAATCACTGACGGTCCCATGAGCGGACTTCGATGTGCCATGCAGTATGAAGACTGCATACCATCAGGCCTTACTCCGAAAGAAGGCGGTGCCCGTTATCCTGAGGGCAGAACCTCCTGGCTCGGGAGTCGCGGCATGGTCGACCTGGCGGATACATTAGCTGCCATCAAGAAAATCGTTTTTGATGATAAAAAAGTCACCATGGCGGAAATGCTTGAAGCCTGTTCAAAGAACTGGGAGGGGTCTGAAAGCCTCCATCAATTATGTCTTAACGCACCCAAATACGGAAATGATGATGATTATGTTGATTCCATATACGACGAACTCTCCACTCATGTGCCTGAAATCATGCAGCGATGGATCGATCCCATCACCGGCAAAAAACCCATGCTTTTCATCGGCGCGGCAGCAGGACATGTGGTTATAGGTCAATCAATCGGTGCACTGCCAAACGGTCGAACGGCCGGCTCGCCTACCAATGATGCGGCGTGTTCCGTAATGCCCGGCATGGATGTAAACGGCCCCACGGCTGCTATCAATTCAGCAACAAAAAAGGCTTACGCCAAGGAATTTGTCGGCTACGCTATGAACATGAAGTTCTCAAAAAATGTGCTGAACACGGATGAAAAACTGAAGAAAATGGCTTGGCTCATCAAGGCGTTTATGGCCAGACAGGGATGGCACATCCAGTTTAACATTCACAGCCGCGAAGAACTCCTTGATGCCCAGGAAAATCCTGAGAGACACAAGAACCTCCTGGTCCGGGTTGGTGGATACAGTGCCTATTTCATAGATCTGCCGCCTGAGCTTCAGAATGAGATTGTTCAGCGTTCTATGCACGATAGGTTTTAACCAATAGAGATACTTCAGGGAAGAGTTGACGAATATCAGCTCTTCCCTGAAAACATTATTTCGCTTGACGAAAATAAATCGCCTTTCTAAAAGTCTTATTACCCCTAGGTTCATCCGCCGGGAGAATTCCCCACCGAAAACAGAGGAGATGTAAAAGGAATCATGGAAGGGATAGTCTACAATATCCAAAGATATAGCATCGATGACGGCCCGGGAGTCAGGACGACGGTTTTTCTTAAGGGATGCCCTTTATCTTGTCTCTGGTGTTCGAATCCGGAATCACAGAATCCTTTGCCCGAAGTCACCTGGAGGTATACTTCTTGTAAGAAATGTGGGATATGTGTAGAGACCTGTCCATTGGAACTCATAAAACTGGATGAAGACGGCATTCATATAGACCGCAAATCCTGTGACCGATGCGGTAAATGTGTTGAAGCATGCGTGCAGGAAGCGCTCCAGATGTCAGGGAAAAGGATGACAGTTGAAGAAGTCTATGATGTTGTGAAGAGGGATGCCGATTACTACAAAGTGTCAGGAGGCGGCCTTACATGTTCCGGAGGAGAACTGCTGATGCAGGCTGATTTCGTCACGGAATTATTCAAACGATGCAGGGGAGACGAAATCCACACGTGCGCCGACACTTCAGGCTTCGGCACAAAAGAGGCCATGGAAAAGGTGTTGGTTTATACGGATCTGGTCTACTATGATCTGAAATATATAGATTCGGCAGAACACAAAAAGAACTGCGGACAATCCAATGAGTTGATACTAAGCAATTTGGTTTTGGTTGTTGAAAAAGGGATTCCAATGGTCATACGGGTTCCCCTAATACCCGGGTACAATGATTCAGATGAAAACCTCACAGCCATCGCGAAAACTGTTGCAGAACTGGATGATGGGATTCCTGTTAACATTTTGCCCTATCATCGATATGGTGAAAACAAATACAGAATGATAGATAGGAAATATCAGCTTGAGGATGTGGAAAGCCCGACTGAAGAGGAACTCGACAAAGCTAAAAAAATCATAGAGTCTTATGGGCTTAAATGCGAGATATCAAAATAGATAGAACGGGAAACAGCGGAGGATATCAGTGATAAGGGTTAAACAAGAGCGTATTGATGATGATACTTTCGCGAAAATGCGCCAGAAAGAGTTATCGCAATGGCCGACAGGCAAAGAAGTCGATTTGGATGAAGCCGTCGAATACCACAAGAAAATGCCTGACAGCAAAAATTTTACAAAGGCCCTTGCCAAGTACAAAGAAGAAGGTAAAATCGGGCTGTTCCCTCGCTCAGGCGTGCCGGTCGTTGAGGAAGAGATCGAGCTTCTTCGCTCATTAAATCAAGTGGGCGTCTACCTATTCCCGTTCACAACCGATTCCTATACGCGAAATCTTCAGCTTGAAAAAGCACAGAGAGGTATTGAAGAAAGCATAAGAACCGGTCAAAGGAAATTGAACGGTTATCCCATAATCAACCACGGAGTGAAAACAAACCGTAAGGTCGTGGAATCCTGTGAGGGCGCTTTTGACCCCAGGAGTTCACGTGTGGCCAACAGTTTTGTGGGAGAAATCGCCTTTGCTTCGGGTATGACGGCCATGCCAAACAGCTTTTTCGGGTGGATCGCGGGATATGACAAAAAGGCGACGGTTGAAGAATGTATTCAGACGGCCCAGTATCTCGGAAGACTGATAGGTTGCTATGCTGAAAAGGGCGTCATTATGAGCACAGACACCCATGGTTGGCTTCCCAATGGCGTTATTCCAATGTATGTGAATATCGCGACCCAGATTATTGAGGCGCTCGTTTCCGCTGGACAGGGGACAAAAAGCATCGTTCCGCTTATGAACTTCCAGGGGAATATGAACCAGGATATCGCGGAAATAAGGGTCTGTGAAAAACTCTTCAGAAAATATCTGGATCGATTCGGCTTTGACGACGTTATTATACCGGGAATTATCGGCAACCAGTCATCACTGTTTCCATTCCCGCAGGAAATAGGGAATGCCTTTGGTTACATTAACTATACGGCCATGATAGCGGCAATGACGGGTCTCGCCGCCTGTTCGGTAAAGACCATTGATGAAGCGAGCGGAGTCCCGAGTGTTGAATCACATATGCAGACCTATCGATCGGCGAACTGGATCTTCAATGTGGTGAGACAGCAGAAATTCGAACCAGTCACGGCTGAGATAGAGCAGGAAGAGAGAATGACGGAGCTCGCTGTCAGTGCGATTCTGGATAAGGTTGCCGAAATGGGTGACGGCGATATTGTTGTCGGCGCTGTTAAAGCAGTTGAGGCGGGAGTTCTTGATTCGCCTTTTTCCATAAACATATACACCAAGGATCTTGTCATGGGGGCCAGGGATTTACAGGGAGCCTGCCGCTATATCGATTACGGAAACCTTCCTATTCCGGAAGAAGTCAGGACGTACAATGATGAAAAAATACGGGAAAGAGAAAAGGCTGAAGGAAGAAAGCTGAGCTTCAATACTTCACTTGCTGACTTCTGGGCCCTTGCGGGAGGAAGTGTGATTGGTTCGCCTGCAAAAGAAGACGAACCTCATGATGAGACTGAAAAGATCCAAATGAAAAGGACGCCTACTGTCATTACGGGGACTGTAGGCGTTGATTCCCATGTCATTGGTACCAAGATCGTTTCCAAGGTCCTGAAAGAAAACGGATTCCATGTGGTCGCTCTGGGCGCGCAGACTCCGGCTGAGGAATTCATTAAGGTTGCTCAGGAAACCGATGCTGATGCCATGATCCTAAGCTCGCTTTATGGAATGGCCGAAATGGATCTCCAGGGATTTAGAGATAAATGTATCGAGTCGGGAATCGGCGAGATTATTTTATATATCGGCGGAATTCTCGGTGTAGGCACGCGCGATTTCAAGGAAGATGAGGTCACATTCAAGAAACTGGGTTTTGACAGGGTATATCCCCCAGAATCAGATATCAAAACGGCCATTAAAGACTTGTATAAGGATCTCAAGGCTAAGGGTAAGGTTTAGTCTTCGATTAAATCAATAGACACCGGTCACAAGTATAACCGACTCTTAACCTTCTTCATTACATCAGGATTTAACCTTTACCTTGCGCCTTGTGCCGTTCTATCGCATGCGCGACCTAAAGTGATCATTGCTGTTTTTTTCTATACGCAAAGGCTCCCAGTACAACAATAACTCCAACAATCATGAATGTATACGGGGCGCTGATCCGGCTGGAGAGGCCCCCCAATAATAGGTTGCCGAAGGGAGTCATGCCCATAAGCGCCAAAATATGCAATGCCATGACCCGTCCCCTCTTATCGTCATCTACTATAGTCTGTATGAGGATATTGCAGAATGCTATGATCATCATAATTCCAAAGCTAATGACGAATACAGAGATCAGGGACAGCCATAATGCTTTTGAGATGGAGAAAACGACAAATCCAAGACCTGAGATGAACGCTCCTCCAAAAATGAAATCAGCAAGCCTGTGATTCTTCTTTTGTGAAGCGATGAAAATCGCTCCTATTAGAGCGCCCAGCCCGGAGCATCCGACCAGATACCCGAGAGTCACCGCCCCTCCGCCAAGGACTTCTTTGGCGAAAACGGGCATGAGTACGAGGTACGGATTAGCGATGAAACTGATCAATGCCAGGAGAAGCAGAGTATAACGAATGGGGAGAATACCCGAGGCATACGTGATTCCTTCTTTAAATCCCTGAATGAGATTCGCTTCTCTAAGTTCACGAACCTTTTGAGACAATCTCATAGCCATCAACGCGATGATAACGGCAATATAGCTGATGCCGTTAAGTAAGAAACAGATCCCTTCACCAACAGCAGCAATAACAAACCCCGCTAATGCAGGCCCCAGCAGACGCGCGCTGTTATACACGGTGGAGTTTAAGGCAATGGCGTTTCCCAAGTCCTCCTTGTTTTCGATCATTTCCAGCCAGAAGGATTGACGGGTAGTCGCGTCAAGAGCGGTAATCACACCCAGCACAACACTTAACAGGATAATATGCCAAATTTGGATTATCCCTGTTAGAGTAAGAAAGGACATTAAGAATGCCTGGACCATGAAGAGCAACTGGGTGATGATAAAGATACGGCGACGATTCCACCTGTCCACCAATACACCGGCGAGCGGAGTTAAGAGAAATATGGGGATATTCTCGGCAAATCCCACAACCCCGAGTAATGTAGCTGAACCTGTAAGCCTGTAAACCAGCCAACCCATGGCCACATTCTGAATCCACATGCCGATCAGCGAGATGCTTTGTCCCGCGAAAAACATGCGGTAGTTCCTGTATTGGAGCGCCCGAAAGGTATGTTTGATTCCGGTGAATATCCTCGTTAACGGCATTATATGACGTTTCTCCTTTTCACCCGAATCCTCGAATCCTTGGATCCTGGAACCCTTTTTTAATGAACTTGTTTCTTTATTAGAGTATGATAATTTAGTAATATATTGAACCTTAATCTTGCACCCAATATCTACTACGGCTTGAAGCGCCTTGCTTTAGAAGCTCGTTTCATGATTTTGATCCTCACCATATAGATTATATGCCTGCGGGTCAAAATAATTCCAACTTCACTTATAAAACAAGGCTTTCGGTGCCTCGTTACGGTATTTGCTGCAAGATTCAGGTTAAAGAATAAATGATGGAGGGTTTTCTCATGGAAGAAAAAAAGTTCGAGAAATATGTCAAAAAATTGGAATTCAAGGATCGAGATCCTAGTCATTATCGTCAGGTCGCGACCATAAATGGTAAGGAATTTGATGTTGATTTCAATATAAAATATGGCGCTTATTGGGCAGCAGGACGTATGGCAGAAGGCACCATCGAAGCGCATAAACATGACTATAACCAGATACTATTCTTTTTAGGCGCGGATCCCTATGATATGGGGGAGCTTAATGCTGATATAGAGCTCTGTATGGGAGAAGGAGAGGAATTAGAAAAGCTTAGAGTGGTGAATACTTCGGCTGTGGCGATTCCCGCGGGACTCGCACACTATCCTTCAACCATTACAACAATGAAGAAACGCTTTCTCTACATGGAGATATCACAATCCAATCAACTGAAGAAAGAGATCGTTCCCATGGATAAAGAAACGTACAAAAACACAAGGCCGAGAGTCCAATGCAGGTACGCAAACCACATGACGATGGCCGCCTTTGTACGAAAGAGTACGATGTACGGACCTCATAATATGGATGATCACGGCGGTTCGCTTGCTTTTATACAAAATCATGTTCAGGATCCATCCATATTTGAATATCTAATCATGTGCGAGAATATTAAACAAGCTCCTTACAGGTTCGGGTGGGATCCATATAATCCGCATGCGCACAAAAGGCCCGAAATCCTCATCTTTATGGGAACAGACCTGAATGATCTCAATAATCTGGGAGGAACAGCGGAGATATACCTTGGAAAGAAATCGGAAATGGAAAGATATGTCATTGATTCACCAACAGCAGTGATTATACCTGGAGGATTGGCTCATAATCCGCTTACAATTACCAGGGTGGACCGACCGTTTTTACTGACGGATGTTCGCCCATATGGAATGGAAATGAAGGTAGGAAGTATGTAATACCATGACCCGCATGCCTACTGTTTAGCCGATATATCCTAGGGAGGATAGGAACCCATCTGTCAACTCCAAAACATCGTTACTTTCCACATTTTGAGTGAAAAAGTGATCGGTTCCTTCAAAAGGGTGTAAGTCACACCTGTTTCCCGCTTCCCGAGTTTCTCTCGTAAACTCCTTAATGGAATCAAAGGAGATAATATTATCCGCTGTTCCGTGTATTAAACACATGGGCGGGAGCCCAGCCTTAATATGATGTACGGGAGAGCAATTCTCCGGCCTATCCCTGTTTTGCAGTAGATCGGAAAACTCGTTGACAATCGTCGGATTCAAACAGGCGGATTGCAGGACCAAGGCGTTGGGGACCGGGCTTATGTCAGGGTTGTCACTTCGGTCATTGTATCCCGGGATCATAGCAGCGCATGCCGCGAGATGAGCCCCCGCGGAAATAGCCCCGGCCACCACCTTCCCCGGATCAATATTGAGGTTATCCGCCTGTTCCCTTGTCCAGCGAATGGCGGATTTTGCGTCTGAAATAGCGTCTATGGGTGTATATCCCGCGGGTGAGGAGAGGCGGTATTGGAATGATATGGCCACCATCCCAAGGTTGGAATAGTGTTGGCAAATGTCATAGCCCCATTCAGGCATCCCCATTGACCAGCCGCCCGGATGAAAAAATACAAATCCGGGACGCTTGCCGGGTTTTCCACGATCTTTTTGGAAAAAGATATGGGCGGTCATTTTGCGATCATCGATTGTCTTATAGATCCTTATCACATCAGGATTGAATTTAGACGGTTTAGGACCTTGACGTATCTGATCTGTATCCATGCGCTTCCTGCCTGCTCCTATGGGTACAACCGGTTTTCAGTTTCACATTCCTTCTGCTTTAAGTCGTTGACATAAGTTCACATTATTGAAAGCCTAAAATTTTATCAAGCAAAAAGGGGACAATCCCTGGGTATCATGATACATGCTCATGTTTTTCCTTGCGCCTTGAGCCCTGCGCCGTGTGCCGTTTCCATAGAACGCAAGCTTGACAAAGATCGACAGCGGCAATACTATCTATATTGTATGGACGATTGATGCACCACAAAAAGACTTCATATGAACTCAACGAGGGAACGAAGTTTTTATGGGAAAAATATCAAGCACTTTGGCTGTGAATGATTCCAACGACAAGACAATGTACGAATTAAGCCCTGTTTCGGACCGTGTCGCGAAGATACGCGAAAAGTACCGTACCACGAGACCCAGCATCTGTATCTCCCGTTATAGAATCGTGACGGAATTTTACATGGAAAACCCCCAGCTTCAGGGCATTCTCAAAAGGGCAAAGAATTTCAAGAATCTCTGTGAAAAACTCCCCGTTCTGATCAATGAAGACGAGATGATCGTCGGATGGCAGGCGAGCAAATACCGGGCCTGCGCCCTCTACCCGGAATTGTCTTTCGGCTGGTTTCTGGACGAACTCAAGGCGGGGACCATTCCTGAAAGGGATGTGGATCCCTACGACATTGATGATAAGGACGCCGAATATATCTTCGAAACCGGCGACTTCTGGCGCAAGGAATGCCTGAGTGCGAAGGTGGATGAATACATCCCGCTTGGATATTTTGATGCGGCAGGCAGCGGCGTTACCTACTTCAGTTCAAAGAATACCTGCACATCCCCCGTCGGCCATTTTGTTGCGAATTTTGACAAAGCCATGCACAAAGGCTTTGGCTCGATCAAAGCGGAAGCCGAGGCGAAAATGGCAGAACTGGAAGGCGTCATGTTCGGCGACCGTGTCGAAAAATACAACTTTTACCGTGCTGTCTCCCTTGTTTGTGACGGCATGATCGGTCTTTCGAAAAGATATGCGGAAGAATGCGCCCGGCTGGCCTCTGTGGAAACAAATCCCGTTCGTAAGGAAGAACTTGAGGAGATGGCCGACTGCCTGAACTGGATCATGGAGAATCCCTGCCGTACATTTCATGATGCCATTCAGTGCATGTACTTGTATCAGATAGGACTCTGTCTGGACGGCCAGCAACACGGGATCAGCTTCGGTCGTGTGGATCAGTACCTGGGCAGTTTTTATGAAGCCGATATCGCGGCCGACAGGATCACACATGAAAAAGCTCAAGAATTACTTGATCTTTTCTATCTTAAAGTAGCTGAAATGAACAAAATATGGCCCTATTTCGCTACGCTCAGCGGGCCCGGTTATACCAGTGGACAACTCATGACCATCGGTGGCGTAACCAGAGACGGCGAGGATGCGACCAACGCGGTATCGTTCATGATGCTGCAATCCGCAGGACGGCTGGTTTTGCATGATCCCCCGCAGTCCCTACGCATTCACAAGGGCACCCCCCAGGAATTGTGGGAAGCGGCCATAGAAACGACGCAGATCGCCGGAGGCGTTCCCACGTTTGAAAACGACGACGTGATCATCCCCGCGCTGATGGACAGGGGACTCCCGATCGAAAGCGCCAGGAACTACTGCCTGATCGGCTGTGTCGAACCGCAGAGTTGTGGTGACGAATGGGCATGCCCGGGCGGGAACGGTACGGAATCCTTCTTCAACATGCTGGGCGCCTTTCTGCTGGCCATCAACAATGGTCAGAATCCCATGCCCGGCCCCGATGGCAAGCTCGGCGGACAGGTAGGCCTTCCTACGGGTTATCTCTACGAAATGGAAACATTCGAGGAGGTCCTGGACGCGACAAAGGAGCAGATGGAATATTTTGTCAATTGGCACATAAGCCTGGTGAATACATGGGAATTCATCGCGTCCCAACATATGCAGCTTCCGCTTCTTTCAGCGACCATTGACGGATGCATGGAGTCCGGCAAAGACGTCATGAACGGAGGCGCGAAATACAACTCTACCGGGAATGCGGGTATTGCCATCGGTAATATCGCTGACAGCCTGGCAGTCGTGAAGTACATGGTGTATGACAAAAAGCTGATCAGCGCCCGAGATCTCTACGACGCGATTATGACGAACTGGGAGGGTAAGGAGGATCTGCGTCAATTTATCCTGAATGAGGCGCCCCACTACGGAAACGATAATGAATACACGGACAAGTTCGCAAAATGGGCAAGTGATGTTTATGGAGATGCCGTAAGCGCGGCGACCGGGCCCAGGTGCAGGTATGCCCCAGGATTGTACCCTGTAACCGCTCACGTATTGTTCGGTATGATGACGGCCGCTTCTCCTGACGGCAGAAAAGCCGGCGAACCGCTCTCAGACGGTATTTCTCCGGTTCAGCAGATGGACAAGAACGGCCCCACGGCAACGCTCAAGTCGGTATCGTCCATCAACCAGAGGAAGTTCTCAAACGGCACTCTCCTGAATATGAAATTTCACCCCACAGCCCTGAGCAATGAATCTGGCAAATCGAAGCTCATCTCTTTGATACAGGCCTATTTTGCCCTGGGCGGCATGGAGATGCAGTTCAATGTGGTCAGCGGAAAGACGCTGAGGCGAGCACAGGAGAAGCCTGAAGAGTACAGGGATCTGGTTGTCAGGATAGCCGGTTTCAGTGCCTACTTCGTAGAATTGTACAAGGCCAGCCAGGATGATATCATTAAACGGACCGAATTAAACCTATAATGCGGTCGACAGTCTGCGACCAAACAGAATTCAAAATACAACCGGAATATGGCAAAAGAATTAACCGGTAAGGTATATGATATACAGGGGTTTTCAGTTCAGGACGGTCCGGGTATTCGCACGACTGTTTTTCTTAAGGGATGCCCGTTGCGCTGTCCTTGGTGCCACAGCCCGGAATCGCAAGAGTTTTATACTCAACTCAGCTGGATCGCCATGAGGTGCGTCGGCCTTGATGAATGCACGAAGTGCCTGGACGCATGCACAAAAGAAGCAATCTCTCCCGGTAAGACTACCCAACACGCGGTGACTCAGAAACCTATCCGTCACATTCGCATCGATCGCACAATCTGTGATAACTGCGGAGACTGCGCAAAGGTCTGCTACCGGAATGCCCTGTATATGTGCGGCACGGATTATACGGTGGAAGATCTTCTCAGCCGGTTGATAAAAGACAAGCCTTTCTATGATCAATCCGGCGGCGGGGTCACGATTTCAGGCGGCGAACCATTATCCCAACCAGAATTTGTGTTGCAACTGCTGAAACGCCTGAAGGAATGCGGCATTATAACGGCAGTGGATACAACAGGGTATACGCGGTACGAAATGATAAAGAGAATCCTTCCTTATACGGATTTATTCCTATACGATATAAAGCATATGGACAGCGCTACTCATAAGACAGTTACCGGCGTCCCGAATGGACCGATTCTGAAGAATGCTGAGAGGCTTGCGAAAGATGGCGGGAAAATGCAGATCCGCATCCCGGTCATCCCGGAGTTTAACGATTCGCCGGAGAGTATCAGGAAAACGGGCGAGTTCTGTAAGTCCTTGGGAGCGGCTGTGACCGTCATCCAGCTGCTGCCGTATCATAACATGGGTGTCATGAAATACCAGAGGATAGATGACAGCAAACCCGTTTTTGAAGTCGAGCCCCCCTCAGATGAAAAAATCCAATCCCTAAAGGAACTACTCGAAAACCTGGGACTCCCCGTCACGGTTCATTAGCGGAAATCTATAAATCCGCTTATTACGAGATATTCCCGCTCACGAAGAGAATGGTAATGATGTCTTTTCGGGGTGACTGTCGGGAGGCCTACGTTATTTCAACAGTACCATTCTTTTGCTGTTCATATGGGGTACGACCTCATATCATCACATGTATTGACCGGAGGAACATCATCTCTCAGTAGCTACGAGAGGATAACCCAATTCTTCCCAGCGAATGGTGCCTTTTGATAGGACCTTTATCTTATCGCGGTCATATCCCAGATCCCATAGCTTCAACGCCAGACCGGCGCTTTCACTGTCGCTCGCTCAACTGCAATAAATAATGATCCATTTATCCATAGGGAGTCCAATCAGCATCATTTCAAGGCTAACAGGATCTCCGGCGAGATCATAGTAGATATTGATAGCTCCTTTTATATGTCCTTGATCATAACTCATACTGTCCCGGGAATCCACCAACACATACTCACCCTCTTCGTCGATCATTTGCTTCAATTCCTCCGCAGTGATCCGGGACACCTCGGGATATGCCATTTCATATTCTTCGTCCGAAAAGCCTTGCATCGGCAAAGCCAGTAACAAACAAGCCAGCAAAGAAAAAATAATTCCTTTTTTCATATTAACTCCTTATTGACCATCTCACTGGAATCCTTGACCCCTATAATCCTATCTTTTCTTATCTCCATTCATCTACTAACACGCCTCGACCCAGCCCAAAGTCGGTCACAAACCAGGTGGTCTGAATTCCTCCGCCCACGGCGATGATTTGGATGCCTCTGGCCGTCATCGGTTTGATCAACTTGTCCCCCGGCATCTTCAGGTAGCCGGCATAGGGTTCAAGCCCCTGATAGGCCATGGATGTAAAAAAGGTGGATACGACACCATTGCCCCAGAATGAAGCGACCGTCTTTTCCACATTATCCGCGAGCCATTCGCTGAGCATAACTTTTGTCTTGAAACCCTGTTCATCTTTTAAGAGAGCGGCCACGGTGGGATCCATCAGTACGGTTCCACCCCTCATTCCCGATAGGGATCTCATGTAATCACGCATCAAAAAATGGGCGGGGTAGGCCGTTTGGACTTCGCCCACGCTGGAGATATAAGTCCAGCCGGTTCCAACGGTCACCACGCTGTCACTTGGCTTGAAGCCCATTTGTACATGAAAAGGGTCCCATCCTTCCGGCAGCGCCTCTTCATTTTCCGCGATACAGAGATTGTTGTACTGAAGGTTACTCCCCAAAGAGCTGAAAGTCGTCTTGCCATGGTGAAGGTTTCCGGCCGTCTTGGACATGAGGGTGAAAACCCGGCCAATAACCGCGTTGACCTCATTATGAGGCCCCATGGCATTTCCCCCGTCATTCATTCCGAGTTCATTGCGTATTGGTCCGTTGACCAGTATCATATTGGCCATGGAACTGGTGGAGTTGCCGAACGGCACCTGTGTGGCAAGGGCCAAAATAAGGGGAAGGTATTCTTTTTTAGCTCCTGCCATCACCGCGCAAACGGCCGCCTTTTCGACAGTGAAAAGCCTTTTGCCCCCCGGCCAGGTTATCTCCTTGATGACATCATCGGGCTTGCGGTTTGTTCCGGTGAGCATCTCGGCTACCCTTTCCTCGGTGGGAAGGATTATCGGATTGTAATCGGTCCAGTCTTTTTCCTTGAAGAGACGTTGCAGATTATCGGCGGTATCCGGATTCAATAACCTGGGTTCGGGAGCAGCCTCCGGCGGTGGTCCGGCGTATTTTTCCTCTTCGGTAGGGGGTTGGGTAAGGGCATCCATGATAGCCGTCATCATCGGTTTACCGCTTACCTCGTCATTCCCCTCGATATACTGCCGGTGAACCGACTTTGGCTGGCCTGCGACCGGAAATGGAAAACCCACGTAACGGATTGGCATACCATTGGTATACAGGAAATTGTAACCCATGGCATATTTAACGATAT
The DNA here is from genome assembly GCA_016930795.1 of Deltaproteobacteria bacterium. Classification (GTDB taxonomy): domain Bacteria; phylum Desulfobacterota; class DSM-4660; order Desulfatiglandales; family HGW-15; genus JAFGFY01. Next base: position 908 of record JAFGFY010000152.1, on the reverse strand, counting down.
TGGCGGCTGCAGCGCCTACGGTCGGTATCTGATAATCGTGCTCTAATGTTTTGCAGTGTTGGCTCACGGCCGACGTGCAGCCGTCTCAACCGGATATGCCGATAAGGGCAGCGTCTCCTTTCTCTTTTATCTCCTTCCACAATTCAGGATCATCCGCGCTGTAGGGTCCCTGCTTCCTTTTCAACACTGTCTTCACATTCGGCATATTTTCAGAAAACCATGCCCGCATTTCCTCGAAAACACTATAGGCCGCGTCAGGGCCACCCCAGCCAATGTCCACCATGTATAGAGTCTTACCATCAAGGGAGTCAAGACGGTTTGTCAGAGGCACACGGTCCACCATTGTACTGGTGATCGCGGGATTCATTACAGTGATTTTTTCACTGCCGACTGATGTGGCATGGAGGACTGTGACCAGAGCGAAGATCATGAGTACGGAGCTTGCCGGTATAAATAATCTTTTCACGTTTTCCCTCCTTTTTCGGGTTCTTTACTCCCGGGCATGGGATTAGTCCCTATTTACTGACGAGACCTATTCACTCCTATTTCCTGGAATTCTTAGACATATGGAGTAAGCCATTTTTCTCTGTTAGTGTCAAGGGCTACTATCACCGGTAGTGTTTCAGAGAAATCAATCGAATGAAAAGAGATTTACCATGCCCCCGGGCGTCATAGATCCTGCTCAGAATGAAGGATGTTCTTTCTGGGAAACGACACGATAGGGTTAGGAATGGATTCAATTCGCATATTTCGTCTTATTCATACTTGAATCGAGGGTCACAATTGTCTATACTGCGATGTAAGAGAAGGGAGGAACTGAAATGGCTGATCTTGCAGGGATAAACGGACAAAGGAAAGAGTTCAGGGTTGTTGGGAAGCCCAACCTACCGGGCAGGCTTTCCTACGCC
>JAFGFY010000151.1 GCA_016930795.1 Deltaproteobacteria bacterium | reverse complement strand
TCTCCGATCGGCACCCTATATCTCGCTTCTTCAGATCAGGGTCTGGTCTGTATCAGCCTTTCCGGAAAAGAAAACCTCATGAAAGATTTGGAAAGATTGGTTCCCGATATGGAGCTTGAAGAAGATGCGGGAAAAAACAAGAGAGTCATCAAACAACTGAAGGGATATTTTTCAGGGGCACGCGAGGATTTTGATCTATCGCTGCATCTGATAGGTACGGAATTTCAAAAGCTCGTATGGCGACAATTATGTCAGGTCCCGTTCGGGCAAACGGCAAGCTACAAAGAGATCGCGGAGAAGATCGGAAAACCTCAAGCAATGAGGGCGGTGGGCCAGGCCAACCACCGGAACCCGATTCCGATCATCATTCCCTGTCATCGGATTATCGGCGCGAACGGTCACTTGGTGGGATTTGGCGGGGGATTGGACAAGAAACGATTCTTGCTCTCCCATGAGGGAGTATTGTAGAACTTCAGCCAAAAAAAGCATCAAGGCACGAGGAGCTGCAATAACGTAGGCCTGCCAACAGTCACTCCGAAAAGACACCATGACCCTTCCACTGTTAGAAAAGTTCTATAATTATCGTGCTCATTAAGCGGAAGAGTTAAAAGATTAAGGGAGTAGTACAACAATGAAATCTATGCGATGTATTCGGTTGATGATTGGCTTCACTCTGTTCCTTTTGTCCGTGATCCGGGCAACAGCCCATGGAGCGGAGCCTATCGAAGTATTTGTCAGTATTCTGCCTCAGAAGACCTTTGTGGAAAGGATCGGGGGTGAATCGGTCAATGTCTCCGTCATAGTTCAACCCGGGGCTAACCCGGCTACCTATGAGCCCAAGCCCCGTCAGATGGTCGCCCTCACCAAGGCGAAAGCCTATTTTGCCATCGGGGTCCCATTTGAAGCCGTATGGCTGAATAGGATCTCTGCGGCTAACCCTGGAATGATGGTTATACACACGGAAGAAGGTATAGAAAAAAGAACCATGGAAGACCATCTCCACGGGGAGAAAGGGGCAGGGGAGCATCACGGAGTCAAAGACCCCCATATCTGGCTTTCTCCTCGGCTTGTCAAGGCTCAGTCCCGGAATATTCTGAATGGTCTCTTGAGGATTGACCCGGCCCGCGCCGCTTCCTATGAAAAGAATTATAAAAATTTTATCGCGGAAATTTCTGACCTGGACAACGAGATCAAAAGGATCTTTTCTGGAAAAGGAGGGAGGAGGGTGTTTATGACATTCCACCCTGCCTGGGGCTATTTTGCCCAGGCCTATGGGTTGGAACAGGTTGCCGTGGAGATGGAAGGCAAGGAACCCGGGCCGGTTGATTTGAGAAAACTCGTTCACTATGCCAGAGAACGAGGCATCAAAGTCATATTCGTTCAGCCCCAGTTTTCCACAAAAAGCGCTGAAGCCGTTGCAAAGGCTATTGAAGGAGGAGTTGTTTTTGCCAATCCTCTTGCGTTGGACTGGGCCGACAACCTCAAAAAGGTCGCGACAGAGTTTGAGGCTGCTCTCAAGTAATGAGCGAGGATGGGGGCGCCTTCAGCGCCTCGAAGAACTTGTCTCTGTCGACCGGGTTGACGTTTTTGACAATCCATTCACGGACCTTATCCCCAGCCGAAGAAGACTGCTTATAGCTCATGAAATCGAGCTTTATTTGGAGGTCATTTGCGATCCTGGTCGCCAGCAGGGGCCATATCTCACCAATGTCGCCTATGATGGGGAGGCTACCGGGGATCCTCGCAAACCCTGACATTTCCATCCGGAAGGGGATTCGCATAGACTTGGTCTTTGGAAGACCCTTGTGGACCGCATTGGTGACCATCTTGGATTTTTGTTCATTCATCCATGCCTTATCAAGATTGGGGTCCAAATCAATGCGGACGACCTTTTTCTCCGCAAGGGAATAGGTCCAATCCCCTTCCCAATCCGTCCATATCCCATGTCCGGTGAATCGTTCCAAGGGCCCGTCATGGATCTCCTGAGACAGGGCGAGGCCGGACTCGATGATTACCGTCGCACTATCAAGAAGCTTGGCAATACGGCGACAGCGTTCGGTTATGGCTAGGGAGTCCCCGATAGCCAGGCCGACCTGTCCCCCTCCCACCAGTTGGGGGACCGTGACCAGGACAGTGACGTTGTGTCTTGCCCCTGCACCGATCATGGTCATGGGGTCGGCCCCGTATCCGACCGCCTGCTCAAAAGGGTACTTGTGATGCTTTGCCAGGGAGAGAACCTCCCGGGCCAGCCTTTCCGTGCGAAGCCCTGTAGGATAGGCGATGTTTCCTGCTACTTTGATGATGATGTTTCCCTTGGTCCTGCGCATTCGGCGGTACAGGGACATGTCGATGGGGATTTCACGCTGGATGGCTTCCAATCTTGTGGGAGAGATTATGCTGACTTCAAGAAACCCGTCCGAGGGTAGCTTGTCCTTTTCAAACCCGAGGATTTCGCCGTCAATCCGTTTCACCTTCTCCAGAGTGCCGGCCATCTCATGATTGATCACCGCGGAACTGGTTAAGACCCCGTCGATAATCCCCTTGCGAATCAGTCCAGCGATGAGTGTGGTAACGCCCTCGTGCAGATTCGGGCCGCTCCCCACCACGGCCACCACCTTCCCGCCTTCTTCCTTCGCCTTGACAATCCAATCAACTGCCCTTTTGAGTCTTGATTTGGTCCTAGTGGAAAGGGCCTCATATGTGTCTTTAAGAAGCTTTCGATCAGTAACCATTCTCTTCTCCTCACCGACTGAATGCTGGATATGAGTATCCTGTATGATATATACGATGATCAAGTAAAAGATGAGTCATGGGCTGTTCCCTTAAGACGATATCTCAAATGATCCGCGGATATATACAGTACACCAGGTATTGGATGCCGGATTTCCATAGAAAATCAAAACGGTCTCCAGGTCTTCGACCTTATTCAGCTTATATTGATCCTCCATCAGTTCTTCTAGCATCCAGGAACCAGAACCCAGAATCTAGCCATTCTAAACCATCCTTGCTATGACATTGGCGTGTTTTTCAGATGCCTTTTGATTCTTCATCGCAGCCTCCTTTGATTTCCGGCCAAGGGTATTCATGTCATCGGGATGACTCAAAAACCATAGCGCCTTTTCTGCAAGCATTTCAGAGCTCGATACGGTGATTCCAGCCCCCATTTCTTCCAATAATGCCTTGGCGTCCAGAAAATCTTCCATAGAGGGTCCGTAAAACACAACTTTTCCCCAGACCGCCGCCTCCAAGGGATTCTGTCCTCCAAGCGGGACAAGACTCGCGCCACAAAACACGATAGTCCCCACGCTGTAGACCTTAAAGAGCTCTCCAAAGGTGTTCATGATGACCACCGGTTTTGTGCGCTTTAGCACGTTCCCATCAAGCTCACTCCGGAGTTGATACCCTAGTCTGCGACTTTTGATGATTGATTCGATCTCGGGTGTTCGTTCAATGTGTCTGGGCGCGATGATCAGGACCATATCCGGGAATTCTTCGATGATTTTTTCATAGGCATCCAACACCATCTCCTCCTCTCCACTGCGGGTACTGCCCGCGATAAAGACCGGATGGGCTGGCTCAAGATTCAAAATGCGACGCATTTCCCTCTCCATCGCTGGGTCGGCCTGGGTGGCCAGGAGGTCGTACTTGGCATTTCCGTTCACCTCGATTTTGCGCGGTTCGGCGCCCAGGGCTTGAACACGGTCTGCGTCTTCTTGTGAGATCATACTGAAGACATCGACCTGTCTTAAAAGATCCCGAAAGAATGGCTTGAACTTGAGGTATTTCCCGATGGATCTTACCGAGATTCTGCCATTGATAAGGGCTATCTTAATTCCCGCGCGCCGTGCTTCGGTAATCCATGCAGGCCAGATCTCTGTTTCTAGAAAGAGCATGAGATCCGGCCGGAGTCCGGAAAGGGCCTTCCTTATGGAGAAGATTGTATCGATTGGGGCATATAGGACGAGGACCTCTTTCCCGAAGATCTGTCTGGCAAGATCAATGCCGTGATCTGTTGTCGAGGAGACGATGATAGAAGAGTCCGGTAAGACTTTTTTGAGGGACCCTATGATGGGGGCGGCCACTTTTACCTCTCCCAGAGATACGGCATGAATCCAGATGCGGGGGGAGCCTGCCAGATGTTGTGCCAGTCCCTGGGGGAGAAGTCCCAAACGCTCTTTGAACCCCTTTCTGTAACGTCCGGTCAGCCCAGAATATAGCCAGAAAAAGGGGAAGGCCGATATGAAAATACCGGAAACAAGGACCGTATATATGGCGTATAAAGGATTCATGATTAGAGTGATATGTACAGATTTAATGTCTTTCTGTCAAATTTGATCTCCCCTGATCCACCATCAACGCATCATCTGCCATTCGACAGGCTCATGGCCCTGAGTAAGTCGAAGGGCTGCGTTGCCTTCAATCGCTTCTCTCGTTCGACCTTGAGGCTCTCGACAGGCTTGCGGCGTATTAATTATACGCCTCAGTTCGAACTCCTCGGCGCCTTGCATCTAAGACGTTGCTGGTGCCCAGGGCTCTCCCAAAATCTACTGTCATCAGTATATAAACAGAAATCTGATGATCGTTTTTGATCTTTTGGGTTGTGGAATCGAACTCCCTGTCCTTATAGCTTGATAAACAATGTCACATGGACTATAGATGATTCATGGTAAAAGAATCATGGAATTGATTTTGGAGGGCGAGAGATGGGTAAGATCGAGAAAGCGATTATCAGTGTGACGGACAAAAAGGGAGTGGTTGATTTCGCGAAATCACTTTCTGAGTTTGGTGTTCAAATCCTATCCACCGGAGGCACGGCAAGGGTGATGCGAGAGGGAGGAGTCCCTGTTACCGACATTTCCAAGTACACGGGTTTTCCGGAGATGCTGGATGGTCGTGTGAAGACCCTTCACCCGAAAGTTCACGGAGGCCTCCTTGGCTTGAGAGACAATCCGGAACATGTGAGAGTGATGAAGGAATACGGAATCGAAAACATCGATCTCGTCGTGGTCAATCTCTACCAGTTTGAGAAGGCTGCTGCAAAAGAAGGGGTGAGGTTGGAGGACGCTGTTGAGGAAATTGATATCGGAGGTCCTGCCATGCTTCGTTCTTCGGCCAAGAACTTCAGGGATGTGACGGTCATTACTGATCCCGCGGATTACGAAGTGGTGTTGAACGAGATGAAAGATCTGAATGGGAAGACATCCCTTGAGACAAGATTTCATCTGGCCAAAAAGGTCTTCCGACTTACACATCACTATGATGGCGCCATCAGCGATTATCTGGAAAGGGTTGAGGTGTAGGGGATGTCATCCCTGTGCCCCTTTTAAATGAGAGGCTTCCGAACTTGATTTGTTTTGGGGATACGAAACGAGATTACTCATCATCTATGGAAATATCCAGCATATAGTTGCCCCGATTCTTCCCTCGGGAAAACCTGGTTTTTCTGAGCACAATACCGCTGGCCTTGAAAACGGCTATGGGCGAGTAACACTGCATTTCCGGTAATCGAAGCCCAGGTCTGAAGGCATCGGCTACATCTCTCTGCCTTTCCGGGATATCGACGCTGATGGTATTCCCCGATTGGCATGTGACCTTGAACTCGATGTTGTCCCCTCTGCGAGGACCGTGTCTCAACTGCACGTTAACCGAAGAAATTTGCTCTTCTTCCGCCGTATTGCCGGCTTCGGAGGTGAAATCCAAGTGGGGAAGTCGTGCCGAAGAGTCCGTTTCTTTCAGAAGTCCCTTAAGGAATTCTCTTATGAGCTTGAGCTCCTGTGCTGATAAGACATTGCTGGACGAGACCCATTCCGTAAACTGCTCAACGGCCTTGTCCGGTGAAGAGAGTTCCATGTGACATCTCAAGATATTTTTAGCCGCCACAACCGGCAAGATGCCCTCCTTCAGAAGCTCTTCAAATTCTCTCAGGGCCCTTTCATGCTGGCCGAATCCAGCTAGGGCGAGAGCTCCCTCAACCCTGGCCGCCTCCTTGGTTCGGGCAACGGAGAACAAATCCTTGATCATCTCTTGGGTGTCTTTGGCAAGTTCCTCTGAATCTGTTTCTTGGTCTATCTCAATGAGGGTTTGGTCAACAGTCTGGATCCTGTTCCTGACTTGATCGGCGAGCCCTTCATAGCCATGGAATTGTTTTTGCTCAATAAACTGAAGGAGTTGCTCATATTTTTGCCTTGAATTCTCAAATAGGCCCTGTGTTCGGTAAAGCTCTGCCTCTTTTGCCAATGAACGTATATGCTCTTGGTAAGACATCATATCATTTATTCCTACATTTGAAGAGGGTTTGTTCGGATAAGCAGATATAAACAGAGCAAGAACCGTTCCGTTAGGCTGATATCATATAACACCCTGAAAAGACAAGAAAATACCTGAAGGAGTAAACTGAGAACTGTGAAATTGTATACAAAAGAATACATATATTGTCTCTATTTCTCACTAATGTGTTCATGAGTATCCTTTGTGGAGATTCCTGTGAAAATGCACAGCGAGCGCATTCCCCGTGGCTTGCTGCAGGGGATCTTCAATAGTCCTCTGGGTTTTGAAAATGCATGG
>JAFGFY010000150.1 GCA_016930795.1 Deltaproteobacteria bacterium | reverse complement strand
CACTTATTCTTCTCTGCTTGGCAATCGCCGAAGTACCTATCCCAATGGCTGGATGATCTCAGCCCTCGAAATAGAGTCTTACCGGTCTTGATCACCCTTAAATATCGGAGATCTCTCAATTCCTCGGATCATCGCATGATGAAGAATCCCCGGAACATCTAACCTTACCTGGTGAGGCATGAGGATTCATTACCATACATTTTCATATCTGTATGTAAAAGTGCTATTTTTCAGCTACGTTATATATATCTGGAGAGCAAAGGTAAACTCCCAACGATAAAATAGAAAAAATATAATACCAGTCTACCATAAAAAGAAACCCCCTGTTAAGAGATAAGAGTAACCAAACTCAAATTCTTAAAAGGAGCTTTCTATGGATGAAAACAATCGTAACCGACTGGAAGAATTTCGTCCACGCCAACTAACTCGCTCTGCATGAACGTCTCTCAGAATGTTTCCTTGGATATATGTCCCACCTGGCTATTTCTGTATTTCAGTCCCTATGTCTTTCTTTTTCCTCTCCTTTCTTGCTCTCAGGTAGTGCACTCCATAGTAAGTTGCTGCTACGAGGAGAATTAGAAAGAAAAGCTTAGCAAAAAATGGATGTAAGAAGAAGGAAGAGAAGAGAAACAACAACGCGGAAATGATAATTAAATTTAGCGGGGTAATAAACTTTGCCACACTTTTTCTGTACCGGTCGGATTCAGAATCCCAGACTTTCCTGAGCCAATTCCTCCGGCGATATAAAGCGTAAAGGATAAGGAGAAGTATAATCAGCTTGATGACTGTAAAGGGTGTATCCTTTATATACGTGACTTCTGCGACCAACGGCTCATCGGAGACGATCTGTTTTGCAAAACGGTAGACCTGTCCAATCGTAGGCACTTGAACGCGGATCGGCATGACTCCGGTGGTCATGCCGCCGGATACTGCAACTTCCTCAAGTTTCGCGCTAAAGCTCATCTCTCTGGATAGCTGATCAGCAATAACCTCCTGATCGACCGGCAAATTCCTTCCAAACTCACTTTGCAGAGTCCTTTGACTCTCAAGCAGCGAACGTGCTTTCTTTTTTTTGTCAACATCCCTTTTGCCTTTTGCACCCGGTTCGGGCACAGCCGCGCCCGGGGCAAAGCGATACTGTTTATTCAGTTCGTTATAATCGACCATGCGCTTGCCTAACCCAAGAAGAGGGCTGATCCCCCGGGCTATCTTCTCCTTTTCCATGGTTCCGCCAAAATGAACGAATGAATAATCGAAAGGCAGGTAAATTGACCAGATAACCCGGCTCATCATAAGATCGGGAATCGCGAAGGAACTCTTCTTGATTCCAAACCACCGGAACTTTTCGGCCTTCTGAAAATAGATAAGTTCTACATCAAATGGGGCGAGACCTCCTTCCGAGCTCTTGCTGCGATTGAGTGGAATTAAAATCTTCTCATTTTCATTCTTGGTCGGTTTTACCGATTTTCCGCCGACATAGGTTCCCCAAAGCTCCGCGTCCTTGGGTAGCGTAACCTCCATGAACTGCTTCCAGGTATTTCTCACCGTATAGGTCAGCCTGTGGACCAGCTTTCCGTCCTCGGTGAACAGGGTGATTCCGGAGGCACTGTCAACAACCGTGCTGATCACGGGCAACTCCTTGTGCTTCGAAATATCAAGTACCATCCGGTAAGGATGCCGCAAATATTTGTACGCGAAGATAAGAGGTTTCACGCTGTAGCTCACAAGCTGGGGCGGAAGTTCGGAAAACGAAGCGCGGTCAAGCCCCACCGCTTCCGTAACTTTCGCCTCCGCGCTTCCTTTCATCTCGACGGCGATAAAACCCTTCTCTCTAATTGAGTTCGGGACGACAAAACCGTTAAAATCGGCAACAACGGTTCCGTCCTCAAATATCCTTTCGGCTCTGATCACAAAATCGAACTTCCCCTGCCGAGGCTTTTTGAGCGATACTTCAAGCGTCTTTTGCCCTTTGACTTCCCTTTCCTTCCAGTCGCCAACAACTTGCCCCATCACATCCAGTATCTGATATTTATCCGGTACTCTCAAAGTGATACCGGTAATGGTATTCTGGAGAACATTGATGGAAGCTGTTGCATGCACTCTTAGAGCATCGTCCTCGATTGAAAGAAGCTGCCATAAATCTGCGTATATCTTCGGAGGTCCTTTTTCCGCTTCGGGTATGATGCGACTCCAAGCGACATGGACGTTCTCCGTAGGGGAAAGTACCGCTTCAATGATGGTCCGACCCTTCTTCTCAATTCTCTTGATGGACGTCGCCGAAGATATCTCCGGTTGAATGGAGGGAAGAGGTATTTCCAGGTTCAGCCGTATAATGGGAGTTCTTGGTACTGGAAATGAGATGGATTGAGGTCCCCTCTTAAGATCGGTAGCAATGGTGAAGAGCGCCATTGCCTTGTGGGAACCCTCCTGAGCTACGGCAACCGAATGATAGCCATTCTTTTCAGTGAGGAGGGCATCTTTTCCATCTAACGTTAGCGTTTTAAGAGCTACCTCCTTTCTTAAAAGGGGGACTAAAACAAAATTTTTCCTTCCACTTCTAGGAAGCACTTCGATATTGAAAGTGGCACTGACCTCAGTGGCCTCCTTTTCCACCCTTGCATGATAGTATGCGCTTGTCAGCAAAAATTCACCCAGTGCCGGGTCGGCTTTGGGAGGGTCCATCGACTTCAGGAGCTTCTTGAAATCCTCCCTCTTGAGCACCACTTTCCCCTCTTTGACGGCGAAGGGAGGGAGTTCTCTCGCTCCGGTTTGTCTGGTAATCGCAGCAAACTCATCAATATCCAGTGAAATCCTCTCCTCATCCAGATTGAGAAGCTTTTGAAATTTATCCCAGGGCAGTGAGATCTGTCCTGTGGATGGAGGTCCAGGAGATTTTTCTTCAGCCGACAAAACATCGTGGGAAAAGAGAAGTAAGATGAAGCTGGTTAAAATAAGAAAAAGACCTTTTCTCATACATACACCTCCAATAAGATCCCTTTGAAGCGTGGCCGTTTCAGTGTCATTCGGATCGTGGTAGTCTGTACACTTTTGACAAATGGTTTGTTTAGGCTTCACCTTTTCATTTTTCAGGAGTGCGCTCCTCCAGCCAAAGCCTACAAGTCGACCACCTATACTATCATACGGAAGCTTCAAAAGCATATTCCGTGCCAGAAGTATGCATTGATAACTTATTGATTTTAAATATATTTCTACTAATTCATAGACTACGAGGTGGTCGAAAACTGACCAAGAGAAAACACAATCGCTCAGCAGATGGGAATGCCAGTCCTGACCACTCTACCCATCTTTGATAAGTCTTTGGGATAACGTTCTGACATGGCGAGAGGGCCTGGACTGGATGTCCCAGGGAGTTTACATCATATCATTGTACGGGGTATTGAGAGAAAAGCGATTTTTCGGATGTTCATTACTCCATTGGGCGCGGAGAAAGGATGTTGGAGGAGGACACTCTCTTGAGAGATTGCCTCGAAGATTGCTCAAATAATTTTATTACGCCCCCCTAAGCCTGTTCTATCAAAATGGAGAAATATCTTTTGAGGAGCTATGGATGGGGAGCCATCGGGGAGGGATTCCAGGAGTGCCTTCAGAGATAGCGGAGCGATCTGTGGGACAGGAGACTATGTGGTTTGTCTCCGGCTCTTTCTGGCCCAGGCTTCGTATTTCGCCGAGATTTCGAGGTATTGTTCCCCCGCTACAATCGGTCTGTTAATGTCTTCCAAAAGGGTTGGCTCTACTTTCTCATGAAGGGCAAGCATTTTCCCGGCCCGTTGAATCATATCAAGGCAAGGTTCGAGAAATTGCGGCGCCATTTGTAGGGCAAGTGAGCCCGGTATGCAGATTTCCCCGATGGATTCGCAACCGAAGTTCGCTGCTTGGGCCCTGAACGTCATGATCAGGGGCAGGAAACTCTCCATCTCCGGGAATCCCGACGTTGAGACAAGGAAGAATTTTGAAGGCATGGTCCAACTGTAGGGGTGCCTCACCCGATTTGCAGGGTCGAGCCGCAAAAATGGATCCATACCGCAGATGCAGCGGTCCATTACGGTTTTCATCTGGGCGCTCATATTGTCTGTATACACGGGCGTACCCATCACAAAGAGATCCGACTCCCTCAGGAACGGATAGATCTGATCCATATCATCCCGTTGAGCACATTGACCGGGTGTTTTATGCATACACGTGAGGCACGCCCGGCAGCATGAGATATTCATTTCCTTGAGTTGGATATCTCTTACGGTAGCCCCTCCTTCCGAGAGCCCCTTCAAAAGCGAATTCAGCAATTTCCACGTTACCCCTTTCTTCCCCCTTGCGCTTCCATTCAATGCAATAACGTTCATGGTTCCCCTTTCTTACGTTTCACTCTGTCTTGATCGGGAATGAACTCGGTTTTCTGTATTATCTCTTTCATTTCGCGAATAATTCACCCTTTTCAGGAAAATAAGAACACGGGAACGTAATTGGAAATTGACACTTATTCTTCTCTGCTTGGCAATCGCCGAAGTACCTATCCCAATGGCTGGATGATCTCAGCCCTTGAAATAGAGTCTTACCGGTCTTGATCACCCTTAAATATCGGAGATCTCTCAATTCCT
>JAFGFY010000149.1 GCA_016930795.1 Deltaproteobacteria bacterium | reverse complement strand
GAATATGCCAGGAAAAAACTGGAAGCGTAATTAGCCACAGACCCACACAGACCCGCCTTCGCTTTAACGAGCTATGGCGCGCCCAAGCACACACGGGCGTTTCATCCCCGCGACTCGCGGGAATGAAAGAGTCATCACACTGCCGCGTGAAAGAACTATCCCATTTAAGATTAAGCATCAGAGCATTGTGGATTTAACAGCCCATGGCATGACTTCTCCGCCTGAATCGTGGCGGAGATCCTGCTATCGGGGAGTGGTAATATGCTTTTTCGCGAAGCGATGACTGTTTTTGGCTCCTTAAGTCGAGGAGGCAAAAGTGTGCCTGCCCCGTGGAATGGGATCTCTTAAAGGGTATTCCACTGGGGTGTGAGTCGAGTGAGTGCAACGAACGGGTGGCTAAATATAGGATCCTAAGATGATCTCTGCTGTGGTCAATAATTTGATGAGGAAATGAGATAATATGAAAAAAAAGATTAGAGGATTTATAGTAGAAAACTTTTTATTTGGTGAAGATGGAAATCTGAAGGACGACACATCCTTCCTGGATGAAGGAATCATTGATTCAACCGGAATCCTGGAGCTTGTCAGCTTTCTGGAGGAGGAATTCTCCATCACTGTCGAGGATGAGGATTTGGTCCCGGAAAACCTCGATTCAATCAACAATGTCGTTTCATATCTCGAAAAAAAGACAGGATGAGCCACAGACCAGCCTTCGCGCAAGGCTTCGGCAGGGCAGGCCCATGCGAAGACCTAAACGGACAAAAAGTGCGTTTCATACGGAGGCGCTGTGAGAAATAGACATTATGGTGTGATATGGCTTGAAGACCCTCCCGATGGGAGGCCGGATAAATCAGCCATAATGGGGAGCGCATGAAAGAAAGATAAGCCTGCTTATCTTTCTTTCAATGCCTATCTGGAATCCATATTGCTATCATTCCTCAGACGTTTGAGTCTAAAAGACTGTTCATCTGGTGTGTGAACAATGCCGGCAAAGTATTCTGATACTAACCCAGAAGTAGAAGACGTTCAGATATCTATAATACGCAAATCCAGTATTGCTAAGAGAATATTAGCATTAAGATCTCTCTCCCAGACAGTTATACTCCTATCGAGGCGAGCTATTATGCGGGCAAATCCTGACCTCAATGAAAGAGATCTGAAGATTAAGATTATCGAATACCAATATGGAAAAGAATTGGCAGATCGTTTCCTTAGACATTTAAGGGAAGGAGAAGAATGAATAGACCTGATATCTTGAGAGCAGTAGAACCCGTAATTAAGGCTTTTGAGAAATTAGGAATCGATTATTATATCGGGGGTTCCATAGCCAGCTCCGCTTACGGAATGGCACGTGCAAGCCTAGATGTTGATATGGTGTCTAATTTAAAGATACAGCATATTCATCCTTTAGTCGAAATACTTGGAATAGAATACTACATTGATGAAGATATGATACTAAATGCTATTGAAAGGCAGTCATCATTCAATCTAATCCATTTTGAAACGATGATAAAAGTAGATATCTTTTTGCCTAAGGATGATCCATTCAGTAAAGAGACCTTCAAAAGGAAAAGGAAAGAGAGTCTAGATTTAGAGGCAGATGCTGTTGAGTTTTATTTTGCATCTTGTGAAGATATCATTCTCCATAAATTAGCATGGTTTCGAAAAGGAGGGAATGTTTCCGAACATCAATGGAGTGATGTAGTGGGGGTACTAAAAGTTCAGAGTGAAGCGTTGGACAAGAAGTATCTCCTACATTGGGCTGGAAAGATCGGCATTCTAGATTCATTAAAGAAGGCATTACGAGAAGCAAGAATCTTGATATAACGAAGAATGAGATCTCTAATGACCCCGAGCGAAGACGCGGGGGACTGGACGAGAGAACAGAAAATCGTATGGACTACATAGAACAGAATCATACCTTGATTCATCATTTCCTAGAACAAAGCGCCGAAGCTTATCCCGATAAAATAGCCCTCATCCAGGAAGATGTGCGGGCAACCTACGCCGAGATCAACACAAAAGCCAATCAAATCGCCCATTGGCTCATCAACCAAGGCGTTCAATCCGGTGACCGCGTTGTTCTTCTACTCGAGAACAGCCTCGAATATGTCATTGGTTATTACGGGGCCCTTAAGGCAAGTGCAGTGGTGGCTCCCCTTAGCACAGATCTAAAACCGGATGGTCTAAACCCACTTCTGGCTGAACTTGAACCAAAAGCCATCATCTCTTCATCGAGATTTGAACGACTCCTAAAAGCGACAGATCTGTCTATCCCTGGTCTAGATAGAATCGTTATTAGCAAACCCAAACTCGCTTGGGATTCTATGGGTTTGAAGGCATTATCTTTTGAAGAATTGGTTACGTCTAACTCTGTTGACTTTACCTTGAACCTTGCGCCTTGCGCCTTGCGCCCTGCGCTTTGCGCCCTGCACCTTGCTTCCATCATCTACACTTCAGGTTCTACAGGAAAACCTAAAGGGGTGATGTTATCTCATAGAAACATCGTGTCCAATACACATTCAATATCCCAGTCCCTTCAACTAGAAAGCCGGGATATCCAGATGATCGTCCTGCCGTTTTTCTATGTTATGGGAAAATCTCTTTTGAATACAAACTTTGCTGTGGGCGGCACTGTTGTGCTCAATAACAAATTTGCCTACCCTGCCACTGTTGTGAAGCAAATGTCTGAAGAGAGGGTCACCGGTTTTTCGGGAGTGCCGTCTACATACGCCTATTTGCTCCATCGCTCACCATTGAAAGACTATCGAGATAAACTAGATTCACTCCGTTACTGCTCTCAAGCAGGCGGACACATGTCAAGAAATGTTAAGGAAGATTTGCGAAAAGTACTACCAGAGCACACACAGATTTATATTATGTATGGGGCCACAGAGGCTTCAGCACGATTGACGTGCCTGGAGCCTGAAAGATTTTTGGATAAGATGGAGTCCATAGGGAAGCCCATCCCAGGAGTGACTCTTCAGATATTTGATAATAGCGGGAATGCTGTTTCTATGGGCAAAACAGGTGAGATCGTCGCATCCGGCTCAAACATCATGCAGGGATACTGGAAGGACAAAGAATCCACCAAAAAGGTTCTCGATAGGCACGGGTATCATACGGGTGATCTGGGCTATGAAGACGAGGGTGGATACTTTTTTGTTATCGGGAGGTCTGATAATTTGATTAAGGTAGGCGGACATCGGATTAATACGCAGGAAGTCGAAGATGCTCTCATGGAAACGGACCGAATCGTGGAAACAGTCGTCCTAGGAATCCCCGATCCCCTGCTGGGATATAGACTCGTTGCTCTTGTGTGTACTAAGAATGGGGATTATGACGAAAAAGAGACCTTGAGTCACTGCGCCTCAAGATTGCCCAAATACAAAATGCCAAGCGAAATAAAACTGGTTCGTACCTTGCCGAAGAGTTCCAGCGGTAAAATCGACCGGAACAAATGCTTGCAGATTGCCACAGGCTGACACCGAAAAAACCTATTTCACCGCAGAGATCGCCAAGGACGCTGAGCGAGAGAATTGTGAATAGATTAGATGGGTGGACCTTTAACCTTCGAATCCTTATCATATTTCCGGAATTCAGTTCTAAAAGCATTTTTATTCCTCCGTGTACTCTGCGAGCTCTGCGGTGAAACAGATAATGACTCTAAACCATGAATCCACAAAAGTTTTATAAATAAAGGAGGATGTCGTGCTCGAAAGCATTAAAGTCGAAATAAAGCTTGAAGTAATAATTGCTGCCCTTAGAAAAATGTCTCAAAGAGAGAGAGATGCATTCTTGGAGGACCTTCTAGCAGCAACATCTCCTGAATACTTGGAGAGTATCAAAGAAGCTAGGGCAGATTACAAAGCAAGGAGAGTCAAAACTCATGATGAGGTCTTTGGCAATTGAGCTATAGCCTGATATATACCCAAAGAGCGATAAAGGATATCAGGAAGCTTGATGCTGATGTCAGAAGGAGAATTGGCAGAACACTCAAGAGATATGAAGAAGATCCGATAAAGTTTTCTTCAAAGCTAACCGATCCTAGAATGGGGACATATAGATTTAGGGTCGGCGATTATAGGGTAGTCTTTGATATTGAAGAAAACGATATCGTTGTTCTAAGGGTTGGACATAGAAAGGATATTTACAGAAAACTGTGATTTGTAGACACACTTCTTCAACTTCTATCCTTGTCTTATTGTTTTGGGAATCGATTCTAGAGTTGTTTTGATTTCTCTATGTACTCTGCGACCTCTGCGGTGAAACAGATAATGAATATAAATGACCTTACAGAAAAGATTATCGGCTCAGCAATTAAAGTCCACAGGACTCTTGGGCCAGGATTTCTGGAATCGGTCTACCAGGCGGCCTTAGCACACGAACTCAAAAAAAATATCCCGTTTGAGAAAGAAAAAGCACCTCCTGTTCCCTATTAAGACATCATTCTTGAAGTAGGTTTTAGATGTGATTTTTTGGTAGATAACCGAGTCATTGTGGAATGTAAAGCAGTTAATGAAGTCACTCCCATGGATCATGCGCGACTATTAAACTATTTGAAAATAACAAAGCTCCAGCTGGGCTACTAATAAATTTCAATGTCCAAATACTTACAAAGGGGATCAAAAGAATCGTAAACAATTATCAAGAAGTTTCTCAGCGTCCTTAGCGATCTCTGCGGTGAATTTTAGCCCTGAACCGAAATCCCTGGACCGAACACTTAAGACTCAGCACCCTAAAGCCCTAATCTGCGGATTAAGATGGCATTCCTAACAGAACTAAAATCAGATACGAAATTCATTATTGCAGTATTGGTTTTATGTCTTTGTAATCTCCTTATATATAAGACCATACTATTTCATTCCAATAAGAATCCTGATTCCTTCAACGGGGAATTTCCATCTCAGATCGCCGATTGGATCGCGAAAGATGTCCTCTATGACGAGAATGTCATAGCGGCTCTTAACCCCGACAAAACCATTTATAGAAATTATTACAAAAATGAAAATCCTGCCATCACTCTTTTCATAGCTTGTTATAATACCGTTGAGAAGGCCGATCTATCACACTCTCCAATCGTCTGCTTTACCGGCCAAGGGTGGGATATCACTGAGACGAATACAGAAAAGATCGACATTGGAAGCATCGAAAATAATATAGTTAAGATAAATCAAATAGTCCAGAAGAAAGCGGACACGACAATGATTACTTTCTACTGGTATCAATCGAAAGACCGTGCTTTCAATAACAGGGGTCTTCAGAAGCTGTATTTGTTCCTGGAAAGACTCTTAGGAAAATCTGAAAAGAATGCGTTTGTGAGACTTACTGTTACTATTCCCGGGGGAATGTCAAATGGGAAAGCCCATATTCTCTTAGATGAGTTTACAAAAAAACTATATCCAGTTTTAAGGGAGTATTTCATTTGAGTTTCAGACAGGGCATAGATGGAATAAGCGCGCAAATATCGACTTCTGGTCAATTCAGGATAGCCGCACTGTTTATCGTAAGTCTATCACTTTTTTTCCCTGTTTTATATCGCCTGATAAATTTGTGGGCTACAAATCCCGACTATTCTCACGGCTTCTTTGTCTTACCCATAGCGGTCTTTATGCTATGGCGGAAACGCAGCCAATTGGTGACCGTGGAACTCCAGCCCTCTTGGATTGGACTGCCAGTATTCATTCTATCGGTGGTGTCCTATACGATATCTTTTGCAGCCAATTTTCACACACTTACCCACCTTCTGATGATTGTCATTCTGCTATCTCTAGTGCTTTTCATTGCGGGTTGGCCATTAATGAGACTCGCATACTTGAGTATTTTATTCATCATATTCATGTTTCCTATTCCGGAATCATATTATATTCTTTTAACAAATCCTCTAAAGTTGTTGATCACTTCGATTTCTGCTGGCGTTATTAACATCCTTGGAATCCCGGTTTATCAAGATGGAAATCTTTTGTTTTTTGCGGACACGAAGCTCGAGGTGGCTGAGGCTTGCAGCGGCATTAG
>JAFGFY010000148.1 GCA_016930795.1 Deltaproteobacteria bacterium | reverse complement strand
CCCCCCACGACACTCGGCAAGGCGCCTTCCATCCCGGCCACAACGATGATCACAGAGGCATTGGTCAGCTTTTCCCTTCGGCTCAACACCCTATGAATGCCGGCCACACCCACATCATAGATGGTTTCCACCTCATTACCCAAGAAACGGGCAGTAACCGCGGCCTCTTCCGCCACCGGGATATCGGACGTTCCGGCGCTGACAACTAGGATTGGCCCTCTACCTTTGATCTTTATGGGTTGTTTGGTGAGGGTCAAGACACGCGCTCTTTCGTGATACACACCATCTTTGAACTTGGGCTGAATCTCATCGGCCTTTTCCGCTGAGAGGCGTGTCACAATGATATCCTCATCCTTTTCCGTCATTTTCTCCATGATATCCACAATGTCAGCGACCTTCTTATCCTCTCCGAATATGACCTCGGGAAACCCTCTTCGCAGACTCCGATGATGATCAATACAGGCGGAACCGATATCTTCATAAGGAAGATCTTTCAACCTTTCCAGGACCTCATCGGCCGAGACTTCTCCTCTACCTAGGCCGGCAAGGAGTTTTCTTAGATTATCTTCGTTCACTCTTTGAGTACCTCATGTAAAACCTCTTAGAGCCTTTTTACCTCGTTAGACATGCAGTGTCTAACGGGGCGACCTTTCTTACCCAACCCCCATTCTCTGTTTTGCCTTTGCCAAGACCCTCTCCGCAACAGGCCGGATTCTATCGGCCCCCTGGGACAACAATGTGTCGATATACGTTGGGTCCGCTGTCAATTCCTTATATCGGGACTGAAGCGGTCTTAATCCTTCGACAACAACTTCTGCCAGTTCGGCCTTGAAATCTCCATAGCCTTTTCCTTTAAACCGGGCCTCTATGACCTCTCTCTCATCTCCGGTAAAAAGCTCATAGAGAATAAGGAGGTTGTAGATCCCCGGGCGACTCTCGTCAAAGAGGATATCACGAAGAGAATCCGTGGTTGCCCTCTTGATTTTCTTGCGAATCTTATCCGGAGGGTCCAATAGATAAATGGTATTGCCTTCCCCTCCCTCACTCTTGCTCATCTTCCTCTCGGGATTCTCCAACCCCATAATCCGCGCGCCGACGGTCGGGATTGACGGCTCCGGAACGATAAAGGTTGCTCCGTACTTGCTGTTAAACCGTTGTGCAAGGTCTCTCGTAAACTCCAAATGCTGCTTTTGGTCCTCTCCGACAGGAACAAGGTCTGTATCATAGAGTAGGATATCCGCCGCCATAAGGACGGGATAACCGAATAGGCCCACACTCACATTCTCTTTCTGTTTTTCAGATTTTTCCTTGAACTGGGTCATGCGCTGCATCCATCCAATGGGGGCGAGACAATTCAGAAGCCAGGTCAGCTCCGCATGGGCATGGATATGAGATTGAATGAAAACCGTACTCTTCTCCGGGTCTATTCCCGCGGCCATAATCAGAGCAGCCGCCTCACGGGATTTATCCTGAAGAGTCTTGGGATCTTGATAAACCGTAATAGCATGCAAATCCACGACGCAATAGATACAGTCATATTGAGACGCCATGGTCACCCAATTTTTGACGGCGCCCAGATAGTTGCCGAGATGCATGTCTCCCGAGGGCTGAATGCCCGAAAACACGCGCTCTTTCCCTTCTTTGTCTCGAGGGTTTCCCATATTCCTTTGATGTTCCTTTCCAGATGCCTATTCTTACTCACGTACTCGGGCTCTTCTTCCTTTCACTCGTTTTTTCTTCCTTTCAGCCTGTCCATCCTCTCTCTTCCTCATCCTGCAATTGACTTCTAATCTCTCCAAAGAGAGTCTGATCACATCTACGGCTACTTTCTTTTCAGATATATAATCCAGGTAGAAAGATTTCACCTCTTGTTCACACTCTATCGCGCAAACCGGAACAATGCAAGCAATGATCCTTTCATAGTGTATTGGATGAAGTTTTTCAAGTTCCTCTAAATGGGACACATACCACTCCCACATGAAGGGAATGGCATGGGGATTGGCCGCCATATATGTGATAGGGACAAACTTGTTTCTGGCGGAAACCTTTTCCAGGGTATAGGCCAGGGCCTTTTCCGTAAGCCCGCGGTCCCCAAAACTGCCCAAGGCCGCAAGGAGATTCATCCGTTCATGTTCACTCTCAGAAGTCTCAAGCCTCCGCTTAATCCAACCCAACACGCCTTGATCCCCCTGTAAAGCTCCCGCCTTCATGACACTGGCGATAATATCAGGGTGAATCTCTTTTCCACGCATCAATAATGCGAACTGACCTGAGCAAAACTCTGTAGCGCGCTCAGATCCGTATAATATGAGATGCCATAAAATCTGATCTCTTAGAATAGAGAGAGTGTGCGTTTCATTTGGCACTGGATCATAGCCGACTTTTGATAGAATTCCTTCCAAAAAGGATTTCCCAACAGACACGATCTTTTTCTTCCATTTGCCGCCCATGATCAGGAAGGCATGGAATAGGTGACCGGCAATGCTCGTGAGGGATAAAAAGGCATCTTCTGTGGAATAATAGGCAAGAAAGCCCAAATAATCGTCAAGAGCCGCTTCCCCTGTTCTCACCAGGGCATAGAGATCATTTTGAAGACCCCATCTGTCTTCAGAAGATAATTCCTTATTGGCCGCTCGGACGCCAAGGGCCTGCAAGTCCTCCTCTTTCGAGTATTTAACCCTGTAGAAACCCGTCTGTCTATGATTGACCTTATAGGCCACCACATCTTCACCCACATCAATCTTTAGGTCTTTGTCTTCAAACAGGATGCTTGTGGTCTTTGTTTGGCCGTTCCCATAAAAAACTTTAACACCCAGTGGAATGAGCCATGTCTGATCTGAAGTGTTTTCCAGGTAGGTAAACCTTTTCTGATTGAGGCTCAGTTCCCTCCCTTTCCTCCGTACCTCCACCAAAGGAAATCCCGGCTGTTCGACCCAACTCTCCATCATCTTTGAGACAGGTTTGGAGGAGACCTCTTCAAAGGCATTCCACAGGTGGTGGCTGGAGGCGCATCCGAATTCATGTTTCTTCAAGTAATGCCTGACTCCCTCTCTGAAATCATCTTCGCCCATGTAGCCTTCAACCTGTCTTAGGACACTCCCCCCTTTGCTGTAGATGATGGGCGCCGTGCTTGTATTGATGACCACATGCTCTCCGCCCGGAATCTCTATGGGAAAGGTCTCGCGGAAGGAATCCCTGTCCAGAGAGCTATTGGTTTGGCCGCTCAGGAATTGTTCCCAGATATCCCATTCAGGATGATAATGGGCTACAATGCCATACCCGAAATATGTAGCAAAGCTTTCGTTGAGCCAGAGATATGCCCAGTCAGAGGGACTGACAAGATTTCCGAACCACATATGGGCTATTTCATGCGCGATGACTTCGCATATCCTTTGTTCACCTGCCTTGGATGTGATGCCCAGATAGTGAAGAAGCAGATTTTCTCTGAATGTAATGGCGCCCCAGTTCTCCATGGCGCCAAACGCAAAATCTGGAACCGCGATTAAATCGAGCTTTGAAAGAGGATATGTGATTCCGTAATAGGCTTCGGCAAATTCAAGAGATTTCTTGCCGAATTCCAGACCAAACTGTCCGTATTTGGTCATCCCAGGCATTGCAGCCAACCGCAACCGCACATCCCCCCCCGGCGCTTCCCTCACCTCAAACTCTCCCACGCCGAAAAAGAGCAGATAAGTTGACATTTTGGGTGTTCTCTGAAATTTGACGAGCTTCTTCCCGCTGTTCAGGGGTTTTTCTTCAATGATCGCGCAGTTGGATATGGCATCCAGATCTTTGTCGATCACCATCTCCACATCAAAGAAGGCTTTTTTGATTGGATGATCAAAACAGGGAAATGCGCGCCGCGCGTCACTTTCTTCGAATTGAGTAACAGCGATGTATTTCTCTTTGCCGTCCGCCACATATCGACTCCTGTAGAAACCAACCATCTTGTTGTTGATCTCACCAAAATAATCGAACCGCAACTCAATCTCCCCGATCATCCTTTCAGGAAGAGAAACATGGACTTCCTCTTTATCGGAATCAACAGAAAAAGCACATTCCACGTATTGATTGTTCTTTTTTACCTCACAACTCGAGATGGCCAATTCCAGGGCGTTTAAACCGATTTCACGGATCGGGTCAACCGCCTCCAGCAGAATACTCGTGCTTCCCTTGAACCTGAAGGTATTCAGATCAGGCTCCAAGTGAATGGTATACTGAATAGGATTAACATCGTTCATACTTGATTATGTTCTCCTCAATTCTATGTTCCTTCCTTTCCTTCAGTTTTCAGTCTTCTACCTTCATCTTTTTACCCGCCTCACCCCTCAATCTCCACAGCCTCCACCCGGACCCGCGCGGTCCCTTGTTTATAGAAGCCAAGCTTTCGAGCAGCCCCGGCGCTCAGATCGATGATTCGTCCTTCCACAAAAGGACCCCGGTCATTCACACGGACAAGAATGGATCGCCCGTTCTCAAGGTTCTTCACGCGGACATGAAAGGGAAGAGGAAGATACCTGTGGGCGGCACTGAGGCCGTCGGGATCAAAGACCTCGCCGTTGGCGGTCATGTGCCCTCCTTTCTTTTTTCGCGTCTCTACACCGTACCAGGAGGCCACACCCTCCTGCCTGTAAGACTGAGCCTCTTCCACGGACATGGGCACATAGCTTTTTCCATGTACGACATACGGCGAATTTTTTACTCGACCCTGTTTGATGGCCTCTTTAGGTGATAAACCGTCAATGCTTTCTATCTCGTCTCGCGTCAGTGAATAGCTGATAGGCGCTGTGACCACCTTGAATGTAAAACCACCTACAGTATAGATTGCTTTTCCGGTACCGATGGCAATCTTTGTGGCCCCTTTGGTAACCTTGTATGTCGTCTTCACAGCGCCTTTTCCCACTTTATAGCCTGCAAAGATACAACAACCGGAAAGGAACAGAAGGATGTTACTCAATAGAAAAATCGATATAACGAGATGTGCGTCTTTTTTTCTATCCATACGATCTCATCCCGAGACATTCTCAGATCCACACAACCTCGAGTGAGGTCCTTCCTACATAGCGGGAGGTCTCAGGAAGCCCCCTGGGTGGGGACTCAAGGGGCAAAGGCTTTTCTTGTCCACCGCCTGAGGTTGAGGGTTCCGTTCATAATCGAGTCTATTTGCCTGATTGGGATTGTTCGGACTATTCGAAATCAACCAATTCCACTTCAAACACAAGGGTTGAATTGGGTGGTATAGGGCCCCGTTGCTTATTCCCGTAGCCGAGATCAGGAGGGATGATCAGGATTCGCTTTTCTCCTTTCTTCATATCAAGGAGCGCTTCGTCCCATCCTGCTATGACTCGTCCGGTCCCCACTGAGATACGAATCGGCTCACCCCGGTCTATGGAACTGTCAAATTTACGGCCGTCTACGAACATGCCTGTGTAGTGGACACGAATCATTTTGCCGGAGGTCGGTTTGTCGCCACTTCCCTCTTTCAGCACCGTATACATCAATCCGGAAGCGGTCCTTGTGGCATTGGGCCATTTAATCTTCATGATGGTCTGTTCTTTTTCAATTCTCTCTTTTTCCGCATTGGTTTTTTCTTCTTCCATCCCAGCCATAAGAGCGTCAAAGGCTTTCTGGTCCGAGGCGAAACGCTTTGCCTTGTCTCCAATCCGAATAATTTCAATTCTTACAAGTGAATCTCCCTGTTCAATGGCATCAACCACCTCCTGTCCTCTCACTACATGACCGAACACTGAGTGCTTGCCGTCCAGCCACGACGTTGGAACATGGGTAATGAAAAATTGGCTGCCATTTGTGTCGGGTCCGGCGTTTGCCATGGAGAGTACGCCCGGCCTATCATGTTTGAGGCTTGGATCAAACTCATCCGGAAAATTGTAGCCGGGACCACCCGTACCAGTTCCCAAAGGACAGCCGCCTTGAATCATGAAGTCTGCTATGACCCGATGAAAGGTCAGTCCGTCATAATAGCGGCCGCCGGTTCTCCCCTTAGAATCACTGAATTCCTTTGTTCCTTCAGCAAGGCCCACAAAGTTTGCCACAGTTAAAGGGGTTTTTTCAAACTCAAGGATAAGCACAATGTTGCCTTTTGATGTCACCATACGCGCATAAAGCCCGTCTTCCAATTTCTGCTCTTCGGCCATGATGTCACACTCGATCCCGTTCAAAAGGGCCAACCCAATGAATAGAATAGTCAATGAAAAAGGCCTCATATTTCCCTCCTAACCAGCAAACATTCTCTCTTAAAAATGAACGCAGCCCGCCTGCGTCGATAAAGCAGATCATCCTCCCGGCAACTACCAGCTTAGAATATCATGAGTCATATAAAGAGGTTACTGATTACAAGGCTCGCCTCGTCTTGTCAAGGTAAAACTGAACCACGACCCCAAAAACTCCTTGCATATTCATCCACAATTAGAGAGGATAGGAGAGGAGTCCATAACATCTCAGAACACCTGGATTCCCGATCCCCGATCGCAATCGAGGATCGGCGTCGCGCGAACGACAAGACTGGGTCATATGAATTTCTTGCGTACAAGTGAAGAAAGCGATCGAATCGGATCTATCCGGACTCAGAGGAGCCGGCTTTTTGCCCGATTCATGGCACAGATAACCAATAGCAGTAAGTTTGGGGG
The DNA here is from genome assembly GCA_016930795.1 of Deltaproteobacteria bacterium. Classification (GTDB taxonomy): domain Bacteria; phylum Desulfobacterota; class DSM-4660; order Desulfatiglandales; family HGW-15; genus JAFGFY01. Next base: position 11,473 of record JAFGFY010000148.1, on the reverse strand, counting down.
AGACACGATGAAACATTACATGAGCTGTTTGCTTCTAGTGATGGTGCTCATAGGGTGCGCACCATCACGATTTCAACTCACAGTTGACGAATATGTAGCTGCATCACCCAAAGTGAGTCTGGGAATGTCAAAAGAGGAAGTGATAGAGATACTGAAGCCATCCCAGCAGAGGCTGAAAAACACTGAGATTAAGCACCCGGATATATACGAAAAAGACGGCGTTCTCGTAGAGATTTTGTACTTTCGCAGCGGATGGCAGCATGACGGTCTCACGACTGATGATGAATTCACACCTTATTTATTTAATGACGGCAAGCTTGTTGCCGTGGGTTGGGCCGTTTTGGGAGGGCCGAAGTCGCAAGGACAAGCTACCTCCGATACAAAGGTCTATACACACCAAACCTGGGGTTATTGGCCGGGGATTATTGTCTACTGAAAGTATGGTTCTATTGGACATAACAAAGAAAAGCGATCAAGTGTTTTATCCCGGAGTTCCACTATAGAATAGCGGAGGTAGAGTGATCATAAAGAAAAGAGTCGTTATCGATGAAAAGGAGTGCATAGGCTGCGGCAGTTGCGAGGATATCTGCCCAGAGGTTTTCAAGCTTGACAAGGAAACTGAGAAATCTATTGTCACCAAACCTGAAGGAGGCCCGGAAGAGCTTATCCAAGAAGCAATGCTCGAATGCCCCATGTCCTGTATTTACTGGGATTAGAGAGAAGTAACCAATCGCTAATAAAGGAAAAGGATACGGCATGCAGAATAAAGAACAGCTTCAAGCACGTTTCATAGACAATCCGGCAATAATCGAAACCTTTGCCGACTCCATACACGCTTTTAGTTTCGACGGCCAAACCATGAGGATTGAGTTCTGCGCCACACGTCTTGATGAGCCAAAACCGCAAAATCCGCAAACAGCCACGCGGCATCCCATATGTCGTCTAGTCTTAACACCAACCGCTACCCTTGACCTGTTCAACAAACTCCAGAAATTGGTCAATGCCTTGGAACAAAGCGGCGTACTGAAAAGGAAACCACCCCCACCGGCGACCGTTCAATGAAGAGTCTGGCGCTGAAGAGGATGGATTAAAGAAGGGAGAATGTCATGGGTGATTATAAAGACCGTATCATTCGTTCAGCAAAGCTGGATGTTAACTTATACGAAGTCGACTACTCAGCCTAGCCGTTCCCTGATCACATCAGCTATCTCCTGGGCGCGGGCATTGATTTCTTCCTGCACCTCACCTTCAACCATCACGCGACATAGTGGTTCTGTCCCTGAATACCGCAGAAGGACTCTTCCTCTTTGTCCCAAGCCATTCTCCACCCTTTTCATGGCTTTTTGGACTTCAGGAATGGAGGAGAGTTCCGGCTTGTTTTTTACCGGGACATTCACCAGAACCTGCGGATAGACGGACATCAACTGAGAAAGCGTCGAGAGTGGAACTCCAGAGGATACCACGGCTGATACCAGTTGGAGGGCGGAAAGCAGACCATCCCCCGTGGTGTGGTACTGAAGGAAAATGATGTGCCCGGAATCCTCTCCCCCAAATACACCCCCTCTTCCCCTCATCTCTTCCAAGACGTACCGATCCCCCACATCTGTGGCAACATGATCTATTCCTAGGCCATCGAGCGCGATGCGGAATCCCATATTGCTCATCACCGTACTGACGACAAGGTTATTCTTTAGATCACCTCGATCCTTCAAGGTCTTTGCGCAGATGGTCAATATTTGATCCCCTGTCAGGACATTTCCCTTTTCATCCACCGCGATCAGCCGATCCCCATCCCCGTCAAACGCAAGCCCGAGGTCCGCTCCTTTCTCTACGACTCGAGCGGATAATGTCTCAGGATGCTGGGAACCACAGCCCTCATTGATATTTTTCCCGTCCGGGGAAACAAAAAGGGCTTCCACTTGAGCCCCCATCCTCTCAAACAGTATAGGGGCCACATGATAAGTCGCGCCGTTGGCACAATCCAGGATAATACGCATATCCTTGAACAAGCGCTCTCCCGGCAAGGTATGCTGCAAAAACCCGATATATCGCTCTTCCAAGTCATCAGCCGGTTCTGCATGATTCTCCTCCGGCAGTTTCTCGAGAGGACCATGGGCGGCCTCAGAAAGAAGCAGGTTCTCGATTTTTATTTCCTCCTTGTCCGTCAGTTTGTACCCTTCACCGGAGAAAATCTTAAAGCCGTTATATTCATAGGGGTTATGTGATGCTGAAATCACGATGCCGGCGTCAGCGCCGATATCTCTTGTAATAAACGCGACCCCCGGAGTGGGGATTTCCCCCAACAAGAGGGGGTTCCCCCCTTTTGACAACACACCTGATGCGACCGCGCTTTCCAGAACCTCCCCCGATAGTCGCGTGTCACGGCCTAAGACAATCCTAGAATAGCCCTCTTTTCCTTTGAAGTATTCCACCACGGCGCGCCCCAGTCTGTATCCCATTTCCTCCGTAATGGGCTCCTGGTTGAAGACCCCTCTGATACCGTCCGTCCCGAATAGTCCGCGCATATTCCCTCTCAGAAAAAAGGTTGATAAGATGTTAAACCAATTGAAAACACCTGTTATTTCGAATCAATAGAATTTTTTAGCACCATTTTTTCTTCTTATCAAATAAAAACTCGACCAGACGCCATAGAACCTGACCTTTTGAATTTGTTCATGGAAGGACTATCTTCGCCACAGAGTGCACAAGTCGCGTGATATATCGCGAAGCGCTTTTAACATTAATATTGTGGCGCTTTTATGGCTTGATTCCTAAACCATCTTCCCCTATACTGCGTTACCGTTTCCAGCGGAGTTTTATCCTTCTTTGTCAGTCGAGCTCTTCTTCGAAGGCATCCCCTTTGACAACGGAGTCTCAAATCACGGAATCGCTACTCGACTTCATCTGGAATAACAAAACTAACATATTCGGAGGTTGTTTATGGGGAAAGTAGGAATCATTGGAGTCGGCCAGAGTGCCTTTGTCCGCGGGTATCCTGGCTCAATAAGGGAGTTGGCCTTTGAAGGATTTAAGGAAGCGATGCTGGACGCGCAGATCAGCACGAGGGAGATCGATGCGTCAATCATCTGTTCCGCTCCTGAATATGACAAACAACGTTCCCCGGCCGGCGTATTCGCCGAATACCTGGGGCTTACCCCCCAACCCACATTCTATTTGGAGAGTCTCTGCTCTTCGAGCAGCACGGGTCTAAAAGTAGCCTATTCACTGATCAAATCGGGGCTTCATGATGTGGTGGCCGTTGTAGGATTTCAAAAAATGTCGGAGATTTCCTCTGCGGAATCGCAAGAAAGGATGGGTCGAGGTGCGGATATCCAATGGGAAAGCCCTTTCGGAACAATGATGCCCGCATATTACGCCATGTATGCCAATGCGCACATGGCAAAGTATGGAACGACCCCCGATGATCTGGCCCGTATCAGGGTGAAAGCTGCCACATACGGACAGATCAATGATAAGGCCGTCTATCGCAAGCCGGTAACCTTTGATATGTTCTCCGATCCGGAGAGCCCCATGTCCGGCCCTGTCGCCAGCCCGCTTCGAGTTGGGGATTGTTGCGCGAACGCCGACGGCAGCTCTTGTGTCCTTGTGGCCGGTGAAGAAAAGGCTAAGGCCCTTTCCAAGAAGCCGGTGTGGATTCTGGGTATAGGCGCTGCGTCCGCCACCGTAAACCTGGCCGGAAGGGACCTGTTTACGGGTCTAACCGTGGGGCAGGAGGCCGGTGAGCAGGCCTATAAGATGGCCGGTGTCACCCCGAAGGATATCGATGTGGCGGAAGTCCACGATTGTTTTACGATCGCGGAGCTGATGGCCTATGAGAACCTTGGTTTCGCCAAACCTGGAGAAGGTAAAGACCTCATCGGGAACAAAGAGACCTATAAAGAAGGAAGCATCCCAGTGAACGTTGATGGCGGACTCCTTTCCAAGGGCCATCCCATCGGCGCCACCGGTGGATCACAGTTACGAACCATTGTTCTCCAGCTCAGAGGTGAGGCTGGAGAGATGCAGGTCACGGATCCGGAAATCGGCCTGGTCCATAATATCGGCGGTGTCGGGCTTTATGGGAATGTCACTATTCTAGGGAGGTAAAACCATGGGGAAAAAAAGAGAAATTGATGATCGTTTTAAGAGGTTTGGGACGGTAAGTTTTACCTCCACCACGAAGGTCAACGATTTCATCAGCCATTTGGATGAAGGCAAGGTCGCCGGTACCAAATGTAAGGACTGTGGTGCTGTGTTTTTTCCACCCAGGGCCGACTGCTACAAATGCCTGACCAGCGACATGGAATGGTTTGATGTCTCGGGGACAGGTAAGCTTGTCAGTTACAGTAAATTGGAGTACGCCCCCGTGGGATTCGAAGGCGACTTGCCCTATTGCATCGCCCTCCTTGACTATGGGGACTACAAGGTCTTTGGGAGACTGGCCGGTGATCTGACACCAGAAGGAGTTGAAGTGGGGATGGAGATGAAGACTGTCGTCAACACACTGCCCAATGGGCAAGTCAATTACGTGTTTGAGAAGGCTTAAGCCCCTGACTGAGCCTGGAACCCCAAGATCATGGAGAAGCCGTTTTTGAGACGATTTTTTGTCAAGGAAATAGTCGTGGAAGATGGTTCTTGTATAATCACTGGATCTGAGGCCCGCCATATCGCCAAGGCATTACGGATGGGCCGAGGAGATCGCATTATCCTTCTTGACAACCAAGGGGTTCGCTATCAATCGATCATCGAATCCGTCAGCCCCAGGGGTGTGAGAGTCAAGTTTGAAAGGCCTCTTCCGAGCCCCTCCTCATCTCCTATAAGAATTATCCTTTGCCAAGCCCTCCTCAAATCCCGGGCCATGGACCAGGTGATTGAGAAAGCCTCTGAGCTGGGTGTTCATTACATTCATCCTTTTGACTCTGAGCGAACCGTCGTCAAACTTGATGGCCAAAGAGCTAAGGAGAGAGTGAGACGCTGGCAGGACATCATTCACAGTGCAACCACACAGTCGGACGGCAGAGCACCTGCGGAGATAGGCACCCTCCTCTCTTTCTCAGACTTGACAACAAAGTATCAGAAAAAAAGTGCAATGAAAGTCATCTTCTGGGAAGATGAAGAGGTAAAGGACCTTAAAGGTCTACTTAGGGAATCTTCTCCCGCGACAGAGGTCATAGGCATGGTAGGGCCTGAGGGTGGGTTCACCCAAGAAGAGATCCGGGTTGCCGAGCAAGCAGGTTTCACACCCGTCTCTTTGGGGCAAAGGGTTCTAAAGGCTGAGACCGCAGCTATCACCATGACCGCCATTATTCAATATGAATGGGGGGATCTCAGTCTCGACTCTCCCCTCATCCATTCCACTTCCTCCGAATAACATTATTACAAAAACCTTCAGGTTCGTCCGGTTCATGAATACGTGTTAATCCGATCCCTCCTCCAAGTAATACTCATTCAGTCTTTCCTTGACCTTATCCAGAATCTCATTAAGCCAGAGCACATCGTCTATGGCAAGCCGACCCGCCTTTGTGGTCGACTTGGATCCATCCTTTTTTGTATAGCTCCTTGGACCGATCTGGACCTTCGGCTCCCCTTCCCCATAGCGGTTGATAGAAATCATCAATCCGGTCTCATCATTCTCCCAAGAATCAAGAACCTTATCCTTGCTCGCATCGTATGCCATGTCTTACCACCTCTATATTATAATCAATCAGCAAATTCATACTAAGCACGCGGGGAAAAGTATCAGATTTCTCTTTGACATACAAGACTAATTTACCTCTGTTGCGACTTAAAGCAGGAGAGTCTTGCAGGATGACATAACGGATTGCCATATGGACATTATTCAAACCCTTATTCATCAAGAAAAGAAGTCGAAAAGATATGGGTCAGCTTTCTGAAAAGAATCAGACTATAGCCTTTGTCATCATGAGGGCAGGGGGTATTGACTCTCTCTGGACAGAAGAAACCGTTCCCGAACGAAGACTATGAATGACAGTCCCCGCATTTCTTGTAGGGGGCTTCCCTCCCCTCCTCACTCATTTCTTTGTGGCAGTCCCTACAATTCTTGTGAAAGGCGCTCTGTAGTTTCATGACATTGGCATCATCCCCCATAGGGTCATGGCATGCCGCACACTTTTGCACAGAATCTCCCTCTTTCCAGACGTTCGTGCCATCCTGGTAGAGGTGGTGACAGTGATCACAGGCTATCTCGTATTCTTCTGAGTGTTTCTTATGGTTCAGTTTCACGGGTTTTTTCTTGTCGTTCATATAACCTTTGTTTTCAATGATAATTTCCACAATGCTTCCTGAACCTTCCGCCTCGATCACCGGTTCGGTAACAGACTCGGTCTCCTCATCAACCTCCATCTCGACCAGGGGCACCGGAGGAGGAATCTCTGCGATCTCTTCCACAGAGGGACTCTTTATTCGCTCTTCCTTGGTTTGAGGTTCGGAAAGCGGCGAAGCTTTCTGTTGAGGAGACTTTTCATCCTCTCCGCATCCTTGGGTTAGAGATAAAAGAAACAACAAGGCAAGACATGCCACTGCAAGATGAATTGTTCGCATCGTGGTCTCTCCTTTCTATAGACAATCAGATGAGGCTCCTCTTATTAAGCTGCGGGGTATCGAAGCGTAATTCGCCGCAGCCAACCTTCCTTCGCACGCGGTTTCGGCGGGTCACCTTGCCATCTTGTCAAGCCATAGCCCTGTGCGAAGGCGAATGAATCTCCCAACCGAAGAGCAGCGGGGCACGAAATCATCATTCCGGGAAGCCCATAAAACAGGGGGTTCCTGCGGCGGAAGAAGGAGTATTAGGACTGATTCAGTTTCTCTATTTCAGGGGACATGACAACCATTGCGGTCACAAACCAGAACGGCTCCATGATCCGGACGATAATAAAGGTGTTTGCTCCGATTCCATGACATAGAAGCCCGATGAACCCTGCTAAGTAACCCATGGCCAATCCCCTGAAGAAAGGATCAACGACCTCCTTGAAGCTGTGATACGCCAATCGAAACATGGTGGCCATGAGCAGACTGAATGTGAGTACTCCAAGTAGCCCTGTTTCTGTCATAACCCTTACATACTGAGCATCCACAAATCGGTAACCGGCCACCCCATATCCCAAGATGGGATGCTCAACCCAATCCTTGGCCGCTCTTCCCCAGCTTTTTATTCTGGCAGAGAGTGAGGTATCCAGCTTAACACCACCCACTTCAACGACATCCTTCTGAGTCTTACCCTGTGTGAATGTATACTCGATCCTTTCCTTAGCCGGCTCAGGGGCGATGAATGGAAGGCTGACTATGAGGAGGATAATGGTCATTGCCACCCAATGTCGTTTCCCGGATAACCAGACAAATGCCAGTATAGCTGGAATAATGGCCAAATATGAGCTTCTGGATTGCGTATAAATCAAAGGAACCGCGAATAGAAGGGTCAATAAACCATAGATATACTGATTACGTAGAGAATTGGACGTCAACCATAGTCCTACAGTAATTGAAATCATAAAGACGAGGTATCCGCCAAAGGTGTTTGGCTCTCCCCCTCCACCTTCGAAAGGAGCGGAGACTCTTTCTCCACCGGGAATCTGCGCAATCCCAATGATAGAGACAATCGCGCAAGTAATCAGAAGTGCCCACAAATAATTCCGGGCCTGTTTTTGGCTCTCAAGGTGGTTGGCCACCATGAAATAGATGATCATGTATTGGAAATATTTCAGGACAAACAAAAGGCTGGTTTTTAAACCGACTCTTTCTGTGAAAGACGCAAAAAGGGTAGCGACGAGGCAAACGACAATGTAATAAAAGATGGGTTTGTTCAGTGGAGTCTTCAAAAACAAGCCCAGTTCTTTCTTGATGGACATCTTGCCCACCCAGCTTATTCCTATAATCACAAGGAGAAAATCATCAAACCTTAAAGTCACTCCACGCCCCAGGCTACCTCCTCCTGTGGAACCCACAATGAACTCCGGACTCAAAAGCATAGAAAAAATCAGGATATAAAGAGCAATATCAGTGCTGGCAAAACTGGCTATAGAGATAACAATGCCTGCGGTCAAGGCAAAGATCTGGAAAGTGGAAAGCACGGGTATCATCAGCGCGAACGCAATAAGAACAACAAGCACGATGACAAGGGGAATAATGAGTTCAAGGGTTGTTTGCCCGCCAATATATGAATGATCTTTTTTGGGCTTATTGTCCAAGTGTCTTCCTCGGTAATGGCCTTCTTCTTTGGCAAGAAAAAAATGGAGGTCTTTCATGGAAGAGATTATCTCTTGATTACGCGGCTTTCAACCTCATTCAATCTTAGATCCTGATATTGGCTTTCAGCCCCTTCTTTGGTAAGAAAAGCGCCAATTAGCAACCGATATTCTCCGTCTTGGTTTTTTGTAACATACGGAGAGTATCCGAGTTCTTTCAGTGATTCTAGTCTATGCTGGAGCTCCTCGGAAGATGCGTAACTACCGATCAGATTGGCATAAGCCGTTTTCATGATTCTAGCTTCTTCCAAACCGTGATTTTTTTTAAAGGTTTCGGCCTCCATCCTATCTTTGAAAGCCCCCACAAAGACTCTGTACCAAATCCCATTACTCAATTCCACCTTGACCCGATAAGGAATAAGATCCCTTTTCGAATAATGAAATATGACCTCCTCCGCACTTCGCATATCGCGACAATGGGAGACAAGGATAGAGAATGGGAATAAGGGAATCCCTTCCGGAGGCATGGGCGTTTTAGACCCTACTGTTTGCTTTGCATCCATCATTGATTCAATAACAGGGGCTATGGTCTCGAGCTTAGGCTGTTCCGCTTGCATATCTGTTTCGGATTCGGAAAAGGCCTTCTCTTGTTCCACCGCGACGAATGATCTTGGATTATCCTCTCCCTTCTCCTTCAGGACCGTTTCTTTCGCGATCGGTGTTTTTATCTGGGCTTGAGGAGTGTCATCAGAGAGAACCGCCTTCATCTCCGGTGTGCCCACACCCGGTTTTCTTCTCCCCTCTACAGATCCTCTCTTTCCCTCTAAATCCATTAGGTTCCTGTCAAGAGGCGCTTCAAGAATGGAAGACTTAGACGACTCGATGATACCACTCCACCAAAGGATCCCCAAAGTCAGAAGAACGGCCGCCACCAACACAAGGGCCGAGTTCACTCTACTCAACATCTTCGTCTCTTTCTTGGGGGGGTTTTCTTGTTTGTTTCCTGAAGAAACCATCTTACTTACGCGTTCCAATCGGTCCTTTACACGATAGCGAAAGACATTCCCGACGCGTCCAAGTCTGTTCTTATTCTTCTTTTTCTCACCATAAGTATAATTATAGCTGTAATATTTATAGTCTTGGAAATCGGGACTCACATCCGCTTTCATACCATTGAGGACAACGCCGATGAGATCACAATGAACCCGTTCCAATTGCGCCTTTGACCTTCTTAATAATCCCCTTGATACGGCGCCTACCCGATAGACGAGGAGGACCCCATCAACTTTGGCCGCAAGTATGGCGGCATCAGCCGTAGAGAGAATGGGAGGGGAATCGAAGATAATCATGTCATAGTCTTGTTTCGCCTCTTCAAGGAAATTCTTCAAGTATTCGGAGTCGATCAACTCCGCGGGATTAGGGGGTATAGATCCGCTGGTGATGATGTGAAGGTTGTCCAAGCCCGGCGTCATCATCACTCCTTCCGGACCCATATGTCCCATAATCATATCAGTGACGGTTTTGACTGTGTCGCGCCAGGGATGATTTTCCATCAAGACGTCGGTAAGCCCGGGGGATCTCTCTACTCCAAACAATCCATCCACTACAGGTTTTCGCAAGTCGGATCCGACCAAAAGGACCTTCATTCCGGCTTGTGCCATGGTTATTGACAGGTTTGCTGTGACGAGCGTCTTTCCTTCCTCAGGAGACGTACTGGCAACGGCTATGCTCTTTATCTTCTTTTCTGTCTCCTTGAATTGAATATTTGTCCTCAGAGCTCGGAAGCTCTCCGCCATCATCGACTTAGGGACGAAATGCGAGACAAGATAGACCAATTGGTTTTCAATGGTCTCCTTAATCCCGTTTGGATACCGCTCCTCCAGACTCTCCCGAATATCCTTGCCATCGGCCTGAGGAATTATGCCCAAGACCTGAGTCCCAAGAGTCTCCTCAACATCCTCAATGGCCCCCAGGGATGTGTCGAAAGTCTCCACGATAAATCCAACAATGATACCAACGATTAGTCCGATAACGATACCCATTGCACCTGTGGCAGCCGTTTTGGGGGGATTAACGGGTTGTGTGGACACGAGAGCTTGCTTAACAATCGTGACTTCCTCAGGTTTTTCCGCCCTTCTGATTGAGGCTTCTTGTTCCTTGGCCTCCAGAAGAACCGTCCTGCTGTTACAAGTATCGACCCTCCTTTTCAATCGGTCATATTCCAATTTCTTATCCATTAAAAGGCTGGTCTTTTTGTCGATGTCTTTCAACCCGTTGTTGAAATCTATCTTCTTCCTCTCCAACTCGTTGATCTCCAGTTGGAGAAGAAGGGACATCTTTCGGACATTTTCGATAATTTTTCGGTCGATCCCCACGATCTCGGGGTGTTGAGGTGTAAAATCTTCCAACAAAGACTCTTTCTGAAGCAAGAGGCCCACAAGGGCATCATTAACGTTCTGATATTGTTTCGAGGCCTTTGTTGAATAATAGTCGTCCCCTAAACCGGAGGGATCCTCGATAAACTGGGCCAAACGCTGCCTTATTCCCTCCAGTTCTCTCATATCCTCGTCGAGTTCTTTGAGATTGTTTTGAATATCTTGGTTTGTCTTCAGCAGAACCTCGCTTTGCATATCCAGGGAAATCAATTGATTCTCATGGGTAAATTGGTTGAATGCCTCTTCCGCCAGGCGCAGATCTTTTCGCGCCGTATCAAGCTGCTCCCTAATGTATTTCAGGGCATCGGATGTTCGCCGCATCTGCTCTTCAGCATGAAATTCCTTGTATGCTATGCCAATTGCACTAGCGAGGTCCCTGGCAAAAACAGCTTTCCTGTCCGTCACCGTGATGTTAAGGATGTTGGTATATTCTTCCCGACTTACTTCAACTTGAGACTGAAGCCCCTCAATGATAGGAATTACTTCTTCCTTGAGTTGTCCATCTTCTCCCACAGCTCCATAGGGAATGATGCCCAACTCTTCAGCGGCCCTTTGAAGAACCGGATAACTCTTGATCACCGTTATCTGAGTTTCCAGCGGATTGGTGATCGTTCTAGCAAAAAGCTCTTCAAAAGTGGCCTCTTTTTCAAACTTGATACTGCACACAGAAGTATAAAGAGGGTCAGGGGCCTTTAGAATGGTAAGGAAAAAGCTTAAAAGACCGAGGCCAATGGCAAAAACAGACACGACGAGTTTCCTTTTCTTAAGGATACGCCAGTATTCTCTTAGGTTTATATCATATTGCGCCAAGACTAATCCTTGCCCTTTGTAACCATT
>JAFGFY010000147.1 GCA_016930795.1 Deltaproteobacteria bacterium | reverse complement strand
TTGCCGATCACTGAGAGCAATGAGTGTGCCACAAGAGATTCTTTAGCTTAATCCATCGATCTCAAAGGATTTCCAACATATTCAGCTCGGATTATCGAAAATTAAAATAATACATTTCTGTTGGGCTTTTTGGGATTTCGACATTTTTGTATCCTCAGCATAGGGGAAGATCCTCTCTCCTATCCCTCGAAGAGAGGGCGTGAAGACCACACACAAAAAACGAAGCTTCATCAAAACCGGAAGGAAGAAAGAAGAGGCAGATCAAGAAAGGAAGAGACATGACGCTGCAGGAAGCGCCCTAGGGGATGTATATGAGCAAATTGTTTATTGTCGTTGTAGTCGTGTTATGAGATAATATCTTTTTTGTGGCAAAGAAGTCCCATGTATGAAACGATTATAATTGGTCTATGAAAGGGTTTTTATTCTATGGGAAATCCCAAGAAGGTTGAAGCCGCAACTCTTGAAACAAAGAATGGGAACAAAAAACTCAAAAAGGAATATACTCAAACCATCTTTCGGGATTGGTGTAAGCGCTGCGGCATCTGCGCGGCATTCTGTCCCCAAAAAGTCATTGTTCTCAATGAAGACGGCATGCCCTGGATTGCTGATCCCGCTGCGTGTATAGGCTGCCATTTTTGTGAACTGCACTGTCCGGATTTTGCCATAAGCATCACGCGAAACGGTGCCCGTGAGGTTGCCTAGGACATGTCCGGAAATCTTCCAAACAGAAGACTGATTCAGGGGAATGAGGCTATTGTGGAGGGGGCTTTGGCCGCAGGATGCCGATTTTTTGCAGGCTATCCCATTACGCCGGCCTCTGAAATCAGTGAGATTCTTTCCGCCCGTATGCCTGAAGTAGGCGGCACCTTCATTCAAATGGAAGATGAAATCGCCAGTATGGGGGCCATTATCGGAGCCTCCCTTGCCGGCACCAAAAGCATGACCGCCACCAGTGGGCCGGGATTTTCCCTCATGCAGGAGAATCTGGGTTTTGCGTGTATTGCAGAAGTCCCATGTGTCGTGGTGAACGTGATGAGGGGAGGACCAAGTACGGGTCTTCCTACAAGCCCGGCTCAAGGGGATGTCATGCAGGCAAGGTGGGGGACACATGGCGATCATCCCATTATCGTATTGGCCGTCTCCACGGTCTTGGACTCCTTTGAAATCACGGTGCGCGCCTTTAATCTCTCGGAAAAATACCGTGTCCCGGTCATCATCCTTTCCGATGAAGTGGTGGCCCATACCCGTGAAACCGTGTCCCTCCCAGCTTGGGAAGACTTAGAGGTCACGGACAGGATCTCTCCGGATACACCCCCTGAGTGGTATGTTCCATACGAAGGCAGTAGTTCGGGCGTGCCAGATATGGCCGCGTTCGGGAAAGGCTACAGATATCATGTCACCGGTCTTGTTCATGATGTGCGGGGATTTCCCACCCAACGCCCCGAAGAAATCGAGGCCTTTACCAGCCGCCTCTTCCGAAAGATATCCCAAGGCTTCCATGAAATTCAGAAGGTCGAGACTGTTTTCATGGAAGACGCAGAGACAGCAGTGATCGCCTACGGATCAGTCGCCCGTTCTGCCCATCGAGCGGTGATCATGGGTCGCAGCCAGGGCCTTCGAGTCGGGTTGTTGAAACTGGTCACATTGTTCCCCTTTCCAAGGCGACTGGTTGAGCCTGTATTACACCAATGCAAGGCCGTCTTGGTCCCGGAAATGAATATGGGGCAAATCAGCAGGGAGGTAAACCGGGTCAATTCTTCAGCTTGCAGGGTTATAAAGCACAACCGATTCGACGGCCAACTCATCACGCCCGAGGAGCTTATGCCCCGCATTGAGAAGATGACCTCATAAGAGAAATCATAGGGGATAACGGTTCAGGAGTGTCTCTATGGCAAAAGAAGTCACTAAATTGGTTCATGAATATCTTCGTCACGACAAAAAATTCCCTCACGTATGGTGTCCGGGCTGTGGCAATGGGATCGTACTTGGGGCCTTGATACGGGCCATTGATCGATTGGGTCTGGAGAAAGACGAGATTGTCCTAGCCTCAGGAATCGGATGCTCGGGCCGTATGCCCGTATATGCCGATTTCAACACCCTCCATACCACACACGGTCGCTGCCTGACCTTTGCTACAGGGGTCAAATTGGCCAATCCCGCCCTGACTGTCATTACCGTCATGGGAGATGGGGATGCGACGGCCATTGGCGGAAATCATTTTATCCACGCGGCGCGCCGAAATCTCGACCTCACAGCCATTATTATCAATAACCAGATCTATGGCATGACCGGAGGCCAGTTCTCCCCCACGACTCCTTACGGAAGCCATGCATCCACAGCCAGGTACGGTCATATTGAACATGCTTTTTCCATCAGCGAACTGGCCGTCACAGCGGGAGCTTCTTTTGTCGCCCGAGCCACCGTATATCACGCCACACTCATCGAAGACATGATTAAGAAGTCCATTGAGAACGGGGGATTCGGTGTTGTCGAAGTCATTTCCAACTGTCACACTGAATATGGTAGGCGGAATAATATGGCTGATCCTGTGACCATGCTCCAATGGATGAAAGAACACGCGGTGACGGTGGAAAAAGCCGGCAAGATGTCCCCTGAGGAACTGGCAGGGAAATTCACAGTAGGCGTGCTGGCAGATGTCAAGAAGCCTGTTTACACGGAAGAGTATGAGAAGATCCGGAAACGGGCAGGTGCACCGAAGGCAGGGGAGCGAGCATGATGAAGGAGGGTGAACGATACGAATTAATCTTTAGCGGATCCGGCGGACAAGGGCTTATCCTTGCCGCCATTATTTTTGCGGAAGCGGCCGGCGTGCACGATGGTTTTTATGTCTGCCAATCTCAGAGCTATGGGCCTGAGGCCAGGGGTGGGTACAGCAAGGCAGAGGTGATCATGAGCAAGAACCCCATCGATTACCCCAAGGCGATCAGGGCGGATCTTCTTCTTTCCATGAATCAGGCTTCTTGCGATCATTGTTTTGAGGTCCTCAAACCTGAAGGGCTTTTAGTCGTAGATGCCTCTCTTGTGCATCAGATCCCCACGAATCGATCAGTGAGCATTCCTTTTACGGAGATTGCCCGTAAAAGCGCAGGGAAAGAAATGGTCGCCAACATGGTCGCACTGGGCGCGGTAGGCCGAATTTCTCAGTCCGTGTCCCTAAAGAGCCTGGAGACGGCACTGGTTGCCAGAGTCCCGAAGAGGACGGTAGAAATGAATTTGAAAGCTCTGCACGCAGGGATTGAAGCAGCAGAGGCCGTTGACCTGAGCGCCCTGCCCAAAACGATCGTCCCAGAGGACGACGAATTGTAGGTGCTTTCATGCCTGAACATAAAGGGATGAGCCTTGACCAGGCGGCGACCAAGTTGCTTATGGGCTCTCTGGGCCTTAGCCAAGGGGAATCCTGTTTGGTAGTCTGTGATCCGGATCGCGAGAATCTGGGGGCTACAATCTTCAAAGCCGCATTACGAATCACTTCGGAAGCCGCACTGCATGTGATACAGGCACCCGGCCCTGAAGGCTGGCACCCCAATACCCTTGCTCGCTTGGAAGAGAAGCTCCAAGGCTATGATGTAATCCTCCTGATAACCAGTCGATCTCTTTCACACACCGACGCGAGACGCCGCGCCGTACGTAAAGGCGCCAGACTAGCCTCTATGCCTGGGATTACCCATGAAACGTTGTTCCGGGCCGCCCAGCCTGACTATCAGAAGGTCTCAGACAGGTCACGAAAACTCAGTGATGTTCTCTCGGCAGCCAATACCGTTTCCGTGAAAACATCACCCGGCACGGACGTCACGTTCAACGTCAGCGGAATGAAAGGGCGTATGGATAGCGGCCTCTACATTCGCAAAGGCACTTGGGGCAACATACCAGCGGGGGAGGCCTCTATCGGGCCAAGCGAAGGGACGGCGGAGGGATGCATTGTGGTCGATTGGTCCATGTCCACCATAGGCCGTTTGATAGAGCCCCTTCATATGGACGTGAAAAATGGCCGAGCCGTAAATATCAGAGGAAGGCAGGCCGATATGTTGATTGAACGACTCAAACCCTTCGGAGGTTCGGCCTTTACCGTCGCAGAATTCGGTCTTGGAACCAATGACTGCGCTCAACTCTGCGGCCTAACCTTGGAAGATGAGAAGGTACTTGGGACCGCCCATCTGGCCCTTGGCAATAATGTCAGCTTCGGGGGATCCACAGACGTACCCATACACTTGGACGGGGTCCTTACAGAACCCACTGTTCTCATAGACGGGAGGACAATCATCAAGCAGGGTCGTTTCGTCTAGCGTTGTGCCCCAGTTTCAAAGAGGTACATAGGAACCTCTCTCATGTCTCATAGAATTTGCTCAGAGCAATGAGAGTTACTTCTGTGACGCAACACCAGTATCGACTATTCTGCATCTGAGGGGAGCACTATGGAACGAAAAGACCTACCAGCCTTTGATTAACCACATCCACAATTCCTAGATCAGTAATTTTGATGTTCGGAATAACCGGCAGCGCTGCCGTGGCAAGTCTCATTACAGGATTGCTGAATTCGATACCAGCCTCTCTCAGCGCCACATTCATATTGTCTATATCAGGAATAAGCTCCTCCGCTTCATGCCGGGACATCAGCCCGGCGACGGGAAGTGCTATGGTCTTCAGAATATTCCCGCTTGAAAAGACAATCCCTCCGCCAATTCTTCTTACTTCTTCTATTGCCCGAATCGCGTCTTTCAGATTCGTGTAAACAACACAGAGATTGTGGCAATCGTGGCTGACTGTCCCTGCAACAGCTCCGTGAGACAAACGGAAATTGCCAACTATACCGACCGCGCCATTGCCCGAAACCTTGTGTCTGTTGAAAACAGCGATAAAGTTTAGGTCCTTTCTGTCTTCAAGGGTAACATAGCCGTGACTGATTCCAATCTCAACCGGATAGATCTCCCCGGAGAAAACATTCACCAGTTTGACATTCTTTATAAGAAGGTCGAATCTTCGCCTCCCCATGGCGGCATCAACCAACTCTCTTCTTTCTTTGGGGGTCAGTCTCTTCATGATCTCTTGATATTTATATTCTGTTAGGTGTGCTACAACAGCCTCGATGGGCCAGGGTTCTTGAATCGGAAAAACTTGAGACGCCTATTCCGAAATGGCCGCGACAAACGGCAGGTTTCGGTAATATTCATCATAGTCCAAACCATACCCCACCAGAAACTTGTTCGGGACTTCGAAACCGACATAATCTATTTTTAGTTCAATACCGGGCTTTCTTGCCTCCTTTTTGTCCAATAGGGCGCAAATCTTCAGGGATTTTGGGTGCTTTATGGAAAGGTTCTCCACGACATAGGCCAGAGTGAGGCCGGTGTCCACAATATCTTCCACCAGCAGGACATCCCGTCCTTGTATGGACGTTCCCATATCGTGTAGAATTTTGACAACCTCCGAAGACTTCATTTCACTGCCATAACTGGAAACGGCAATGAAGTCGATACTGAGCCGGAGATCAATGGAACGGATCAGATCTGCCAAAAACGTGACACTCCCCTTCAGTATCCCGACAATAATGGGAGTCTTGTCAAAATAATCATTCGTAATTTCAGATCCTAATTCTCTTACTTTTTCCTCAATCTGCGATTCACTGAGAATAAGCTCGTGGGGTCTGTCTAAGACGGCCATCATTCTCCTCTCCATAGCTGCTGGAATTATTCATATATGGTCCGCAGTCTCCCCTCTTCCGCCGACCCAATCAGTATCCTATCAATCTTACCTTTCCCCTCTTTCTTGAGAAAAGACGCTACCTTTTGTCCAGCGGCTAACCTTTCTTCTCCTTCCGCCTTGTTAAGAAACACCAAACGCCTGGCGTCAGGTGGACACCCTTTCATGAGGCCCCTATCAGCCATTATTACCGAGGCCACGGAACGTTCCGTCACAGGCGAACCGATAGAGATCCCCGTCACTTGCGAATAGAGCCGGGGTCTGAATACCCAGCGGTCATCCAGGGGTTTTCCTATGGCATCAAGCCCTATAACGGCGATTACACAACTCGAGCATTCAGGAATAACAGGCTCGTGTTCTGCAGGGGCCTTGATGGGCTTTCGTGCAGCACCGTCTGCTTCCACGAGCACCCACTGAAATCCGCCTTTCTTCATAAAAAACTCTATGGTAACGGATTCAAACCCTGAGAGCTTTCCCATGGAAACAAGGCGCTCCCTGGCCGCGGTTATATGAGCTGTATGATGAAGTAATTCAGCACTGTTTCTGAGCACCTCATCGGGGTCTTCGGATACAATAACACGGGTGGATTGTTCTTCAGTCGGCTCAAAGATTTTGGTTGTTGTCGTCGTCAGAACCGTTTCTTTATTACGAGCCAGTTCCGCCGCTAGACGGAACATCAGGGTTGTCTTTCCCCCACCACCGACAAGACTGATCACACCGCTTCCTTTGGGGAAAAGTTCTTCATGAAACGATGTTACGGTCATCTGTATGTTTCCTTAACCGCCGGAATACCCCATACCTTTTTCTCGTTGAAAGGCAAAACCGAGTTTCTGTCCTAAAAGACGAGCCTGTTTTATCCATGTCATGATCTATTTGCCGAAGGGGCAGATCGGAAACCGGCACGTCTTGCATTGCAGGCATAAACCTCCGTGGCCCATGGCAGCGATATCATCGGGCGTAATGGGATCGTCTGCCAGGAGGCGCGGAAGAAGCAGGTCAAAAACGGTGGTAGGATAAAAATAGACACAGGCTGGAAGACCCATGATGGGTATTTCCCCTAAGCGTGCATACAGGAACATGGCCCCAGGCAATACAGGTGAGCCGTAAAAAATCTTCTCACCCCCAGCTTGAGCCACACCCTGGCGGGTCACGTCATCTGGGTCCACCGAAAGCCCGCCGGTGGTCAGAATCAGTTCACAGCCCAAATTTCTCAACTCTTGGATGGCTGCAGCGATGGCGTCCGGATCATCGGACACAATGATCTTCTTCAATAATTGACAACCATAAGCCTTCAACTTAGAGTTGACGAATTTCTCGAATTCATCTTTGATCAAACCTTCCTTAATTTCTGAACCGGTCACAACCCCGCCCACTTTCAGCCGTCGGAACGGTCGAACGCGCATAATAGGCCCCGCCTTGAGGGCCATACGTTCCAGAGTCTCGATCTGATGTGCAGAAATGGTCAAGGGGATGATTCGTGTGCCTCCTACAATCTGCCCCTCTTTACAGGGTGTATTCGTCTTGAGGGTGGCGATAATAATATCATCCATGCGGTTGGCCGCTAAAAGGGCGTCGACATCAATCTTCAATAGTCCGGCGGCGGAGCTGATGATACTGGATTTACCTTCCTGAGGAGCGGTCCAACGCAGACATTCACCGCAAATGGCCTTGGCGATGCGCAAGGCCGCGTCATCTTCATGCAGACGATCTGAGGGCAAATCAAGCACGTAAAGATGGCGCTTCCCGATTTTGAGGAGTTCGGGGATATCCCTCTCTAGGATAATATGCCCCTTCTTGAATCCCGCGCCCTTTTCCTGATCCGGCACGATTCGGGTCAAGTCATGCGCTAGGACGGTTCCAACAGCATCATAAACACTTATTTTCTTGATATAATCCGACATAGATCCTTTTTCCGTCTCAAACGGGTCACTTTCAGGGCAATCGAGTCGTGTCCCCGCCTCCTAGAATGATATAAAAAGGCCGCATTCGGGCCCACTGCTGAAAAGGATGTTAACTTCAAAACATGGATTAGTCAATTGGCTTTGAGCAATAATGCCTTAGAAAAAAGGAGAGGAAAAACAGATGAGACCTCGATGGTGGATCAGGCAGGTGTTTATCCTTGACTTTCAGAGGGAGTTGAGGAATTCTTGCCCTGTCCGATTCGGAGAAGAATCCACTACTTCCGGACAAACGACTTGAGCTTGAAAAGAGGGGCAAAGAACCTGATGAGTTCCAGAGAATAGGAGTAACAGATGGCCATTAACTTAAAGAACAGGAGTTTTTTAAAGCTTCTTGACTTCACTCCTGAGGAAATTGAGTTTCTTCTCAATCTTTCCATCAGACTCAAGAAAGAGAAGAAATCCGGAAAAGAACGGCAAGAGTTGCAGGGGAAAAATATCGCCCTTATCTTCGAAAAGGATTCCACGAGGACACGGTGCGCCTTTGAAATCGCTGCCTATGATCAAGGAGCAAGGGTGACATATCTGGGACCCAGCGGTAGCCAGATAGGGAAAAAGGAAACCATGAAGGATACGGCTAGAGTCCTGGGGAGAATGTATGACGGTATCGAGTATCGTGGTTTCGCCCAGGATACGGCAGAAAAGTTGGCCAAATACGCGGGAGTGCCTGTCTGGAACGGGCTCACAAATGAATTTCATCCGACCCAGGCCCTCGCCGATATCATGACCATGGTAGAGCGTACGGATAAACCCTTGAAGCGAATGAAGTTCGCCTACCTAGGGGATGCCAGAAATAACATGGGAAATTCACTCTTGATAGCCGCGGCAAAGATGGGAATGGATTACCGTTCCGTGACCGTCAAAGAACTCCAACCCTCTGAACAAATCGTAGAAAAGGCTAATCAGATCGCAGCGGAGACGGGAGCAGAACTCATGATCACGGAGAATCTTCAAGAGGGAGTCAAAGACTGTGATTTCCTGTACACGGATGTATGGGTTTCCATGGGGGAGCCTGAGGAAGTGTGGAAGGAAAGGATCAGTCTCCTCTTGCCTTTTCAGATCAACAAGAAGACTATGGAAATGACGAACAACCCGCATGTGAAATTCATGCACTGTTTGCCCGCCTTTCATAACCGTGACACCGTAATTGGTGAAGAGATCTATCATGAATTCGGGTTGGACAGTATGGAAGTGACAGAGGAAGTGTTTGAATCAGAGGCATCGGTGGTCTTTGATCAAGCCGAGAACAGGTTGCACACGATTAAAGCCGTTATGGTCGCAACTTTGGGAAGGTAGTGTCATCTCTCAGGAATACTTTCCATTATTTTATCAGGCTCTATGATACGTTGGGGGTATGGGGGTCTCTTTTCAGTTTCACCACCATCTATCCAGAGGCCGTCGAACGGCACCATAATTTTGCATATTATGAAGCAGCCCCACAAACAAAGTACCCACAGCGACGGACATTCCTTGTGCCTGTCCACCGAACGCTGTCCTCTTTGGGGGCGGTAACAGGCTTGGGCGTCTTTTGGGTGGTGGAACTGAAAAGAGA